>DASYCF010000028.1:0-4855 GCA_036500365.1 Byssovorax sp. | reverse complement strand
TTCGGGGGCTTGACGTCGCGGTGCGCGATCTTCTGCTGGTGGGCGACGGCGAGCGCGCGCGCGGCGGGCTCGAGCAGGCGCATCGCGTCGACGAGCGAGTACGGCGCCTCGCTCCGCGCAGCGCGGCCGGAGAGGTGCTCGGCGAGCGTCTCGCCCTCGAGCCACTCGAGCACGAGGTACGGCACCCACGCGCCGTTCGGCGCGTCGACCGCGCCGACGTCGAGCGCCTGCACGATGCCGCTCGTCACCTTCGACAGGCGATGCAGGAGGCGCCCCTCGTCGCGCAGCTGCTCGAGCAGCGCCTCGCGCGCGGGCCGGTCGAGCTCGCGCGCGATCTTGAGGCACTTGATCGCGATGAGCTCGCCGAAGCCCTTGTGTACGCCGCGGTAGACGACGCCGAAGCCGCCGTCGCCGACGACCGACGCGACGCGGTACTTGCCCTCGATCGTCGAGCCGCAGAGGCCGAACGGATCGGCCGACGCCGCCTCGCCGCCCGCCGCGCGCGCGGCCTCCTCGCGTTCGCCTCCCGAGCCCACGCGGCGGCTCTAGCACGGCGTCCGCGGGGGAGCAGACGCCTCGTGCGCGACGCGCCCCTCGGCGCGCGCGATGCGATACGCTCGTCCTCGATGTCCGGCACCGGCGCGCGCAAGGGCGGCTCGTCACGGCTCGTCCAGGCGCTCGCGCTCGCGATCCTGTTCGGCGTCTATTGGGGCTCGCAGCGGCTCATCCCCGACGTCGATCGGCCCGAGTCGATGATCGCCGCGATCGGCTTCCTCCTGCTCGCGGGCACGCTGCTGAGCGGCCTGCTCGAGGTGCTCGGTCTCCCGCACCTCTCGGGCTACCTCGCCGCCGGGGCCGTCGCGGGGCCATACGTGGTCAAGCTCATCGACCACCACACGGTCGACCAGCTCCAGAACCTGAACGCGCTCGCGCTGGCGCTCATCTCGCTCGAGGGCGGCGCCCAGCTCCGCGTCGCCAGCATGCGCGCGGGCGTCCGCGCGCTCTCGATCCACATGCTCCTCCAGACGCTGCCGATCGCGGTGCTCAACGCCGGCGTCTTCCTCGTGGCGCGCAAGCTCATGCCGTTCCTCAACGGCTTGCCGATCGGCATCGTCATCGGCGTCTCGATCATGTGGGGCGTGCTCGCGATGACGCGGAGCCCCGCCGCCGTGCTCGGCGTCACCGCGCAGACGCGGGCGTCGGGGCCGGTCGCGCGGTTCACCGTCCAGTTCGTCATGACGAGCAACCTCGTCGTCGTCGTGCTCATGGCGATCGCGCTCATGGTCGCGCGGCCGCTCATCGACCCGGCCACGAGCTTCTCGCTCGCGGAGCTGCGCGAGCTCGGCCGGCAGCTCCTCGGCTCGGTCGCGCTCGGGACGACGCTCGGCCTCGCGCTGATCGTCTACCTGCGCCTCGTGGGCCGGCAGCTCATCGTCGTCTACCTCGCGCTCGGCTTCGGCATGACCGAGGTCCTGCGCTACGTCGGCTACCAGCCGCTGCTCACGTTCATGGTCGCGGGGTTCATCGTGCAGAACCTCTCGAAGCAGGGCGACCGCATGCTCGCGTCGATCGCGCAGACGGGCAGCATCGTCTACGTCGTCTTCTTCGCGACCGCGGGCGCGCACCTCGACGTCGACCTCTTGCGGCGCGTGTGGCCGGTCGCGATCCTCTTCGTCGGCGTCCGCTTCGGCTCCACCGTCATCGCGGGCCGCATCGGCTCGCGCGTCGCGAAGGACACCGCGGACGTACGCACGTGGAGCTGGGCCGGGCTCGTCGCGCAGGCCGGCCTCGCGCTCGGCGTCGCCAACGTCATCGCCGCGCAGTTCCCGAGCATCGGCGGCGGCTTCCGCTCGCTCGCCGTCGCGTGCGCGACCATGAACGAGGTCGTCGGCCCCGTGCTCTTCAAGCTCGCGCTCGACCGCTGCCGCGAGTCGCAAGACGCGTCGCGCCCGTCGCTCTCGTCGCTCTCGGGCATGGGCGCGCAGGGCACCTGATCGCGCGGATCGCTCGCCATGCAAGACCTCGTTCAGCTCGCGTGCCTCGCGATGCTCACGCTGCCGATCGGGCTGGTCGCTCTGGCGATCAAGCTCGAGAGTCGCGCGAAGGAGGTCGCGGGGCGCGCGCTCGCCGCGTTCGCCGCCGGCCGCGGCCTGCGCGACGACGGCGGGGGCAACCTCACCGGGACGATCGCCGGCGTCGCGATCGCGGTCGAGCGGATCGCCTCGTCGAAGGGCGTACGCAGCCACACGCGCGTGCGCGCCGTCGAGTACGACGCGCGGCGCCCGCACGCCGTCGCCTCGGTGCGCGGCGTGGGCACGCCGGGCGCGTCGCTCGAGGGGCTCGTCGATCGGCCCACGGGCGACGCCGCGTTCGACGGCATGTTCGCGTCGTACACCGCGCCAGGCGACGCGCCGCCGTGGTCGTCGGGCGCGCGGGCCGGGATGGCGTGGCTCGCGAGCGCCGACGCGGGCGCCGTCGAGATCGCGACGTGCGCGCCCGCCGAGTGCGCGGTCTTCGTGTGGTCGGGTCACCAACCGGCGCTGCTCGGCCGCGCCGTCTCGCTCGCGGCCGCCCTCACGTCACCCGAGCGGGACCACGCGCTCGGCGCCGAGCTCGCCGCGCCGCTCGTCGTCCCCGTCGAGCCGAAGAGCGAGGCCGCGACCGCCGTCGCGTGGATGATGGGCGGCTCGCTCCTCGGTCTCTTCATGGCTCCGATCTCGCTCGCGCCGCCGTTCCGTTCGCTCCTCGAGATCGCCGCGTGCGGGCCCGGCCACACCCTGCGGATGGTCGGCCAGATGCGCGGCGGCGCCGCGCCCGCGTGCTACGCGGGCGAGGTGTTCCTCGATCACGCGACCGGCTGGATGTTCGGCGTCGGCGCCGCGGTGGGCACGGTGATCGGGGCGCTGATCGGGGCGGCGATCTTCGCGATGATCCGCCGCTCGAGGGCGCGTTGACCTTCGCCGTCGTGATCTACCTCTCCCCCGCGTCCGCGCAGCAGCGGAACCCCGTGGAGTAGTCGTGGTAGCCCGGCTCGTGGGCGATCGTCGTGTAGCGACAGCCCGGCCCGAGCTCCTCGCCCGTGCTGAAGAAGCCGCCCATGAAGACGCCGTTGCCCTGCGCGCTCGGCTGCCAGCTGCGCGACGCGTTGTCGACGGCGACCTTCGCGAGCAGGTCGTGGTCCACCGTGTCGCTCACCCACTCGTGCAGGTTGCCGACGAGGTCGTAGGCGCCGGCGTCGCTCACGCACGCGTCGAACGCGCCCGTCTTGGCGAGGAAGCCGGGCTCCTGGTCGAGGCGCGGGTCGTTGAAGTCCTCGTACCTCCACGCGCGCGCGTTCGCGCCGAACATCAGCGTGAGCAGGTGCGGCTTGTCGGAGTTGCAGCGCCCGGGCTCGCGCGCCTCGCCGTACGGGTAGATCGTGCGCGCCTCGCCCTCGCACGCGCGCTGCCACTCGTCGCGCGAGCAGAGCCGCTTGCCCGCGTTCGCGCACGCCGCCGACGCGTCGTCGCGGCTCACGTAGGCCTGAGGGAACACGCCGGCGACGCTCCGCGCCTCGTACGTCACGCCTACCTCGGGACGCGCCGTGGGCGCGTGCGGCGCGAACGAGCCGTCGCCGCGGCGCTCGACGAGCGACGCCTCGTAGCGATCGATGCAGCCGCCCTCGACGTGCGCCATCTCCGCCGGGCACGGCCCGCGCGGCGCCGCGCGCACGACGGCGACCGCGGCGAGCGGCGCGATCGCGAACGCCGGCGCGAGCAGCTCGGGCGTCGCCCGCGGCTCGCGCACGGGGGACGGCGCGCGGTCGTCGCACGACGCGACGACGCCGAAGAGCACGCTGGCGTAGAGGGCAGGACGAAGCATCGAGGACACGGGGAGGTCGCCCCGTCGGCATCGAGTGTGACCACGCGTCGGCGCCGCGCCGTCGGGCCGACGCGCGACGAGGCGGGCGCCCGTGCGCCGTTCGGCGGCGGGGGCGCCCTGGCTCTCGCGTCCGCGGCGGACGACCTCGGCGCGTTGCGCAGCGCGGGTGATCGAGTAGGGTCCGCCGCATGGACCGACGCGAGCTCGATAACCTGCCGCGCGAGGAGCTCATCACGCTCGCAGAGCGCGCCGGCGTATCGCGCCCGCGCGTGCTCACGAAGCCCGAGCTCGTCGACGAGATCGTCAGCCGTGGGGAGCGCTCGCCGAAGGAGCGCGCGAAGGCGCGTGGCTGGCTCGGGCGCGCGCGCGATCTGCTCGCCCGCGTCGTCGAGAAGGGCCTGAACCTGCCGGACGCGGCGCAGGCGCTCCGCGGCGGGCCGCCCGGCGCGTCGTGGCCGCCGCCGCCCCCGCCGCTGCCGACCGTCACGCTCGCGGAGATCTACGCCGCGCAGGGCCACGTCGAGCGCGCGATCGAGACGCTCGACCAGGTGCTCGCGCGCGAGCCCGGCCACGGCGAGGCGACGGCGCTGCGCGCGCGGCTCGAGGCGGACCTCGCCGCGCGCGGCCGCGCGCCCAAGGTCGAGCCCACCCCGCCGAGCGACGCCGCGCCGGCCGCGAGCGACGCCGCGAACGAGCCTGCCGCAGAGACCGCGAGCGGCGGCGCCGACGCGAGCGTCGCGAGCGCCGAGCCGGCCGCCGATCCGCTCGACGACGAGGATCTGCCCGAGCGCTACGACGTCGACGAGGTGGTCGCCATCGCCGTCGATCCGCGCACGCTCTACGTCTACTGGGAGGTGCGCCCCACGACGCTCGCGCGCGCGCGCGCCGCGCACGCCGATGGCTCGCTGGCCCTGCGCCTCGGGAGCGTGTCCGCCAGCTGGTCCGGCCCGGTGAACGAGACGCACGACGTCCGCGTCGACGAGCTGCACGGCGA
>DASYCF010000027.1:0-8452 GCA_036500365.1 Byssovorax sp. | reverse complement strand
CGGCCGACGGCGACGCGGCCACGGCGCCGCTCGACGCGATCCGCCGCACGCTCGAGGTGAACTTCTTCGGCGCGATCGCGGTCACGCACGCGCTCCTGCCGCTGCTCCGCCGCTCGCCCGCGGGGCGCATCGTCAACGTGTCGAGCTCGCTCGCGCGGCCGACGCTGCCGACGAAGCTCCCGTCGGTCGCATACCGCACGTCGAAGGCCGCGCTCAACATGTTCACGGTCACCCTCGCGCAGGCGCTCGAGGCAACGCCCATCAAGGTGAACGCGGTCGCGCCCGGCTACACGGTCACGGATCTGAACCGTCACCTCGCCGCGGCGATCCCCGGCTGGACGCCGCCGCCGGGGCAGACGGTCGAGGAGGCCGCGCGCACGCCGGTGAGGCTCGCCCTCCTGCCCGACGACGGCCCGACCGGTGGCTTCTTCGACAAAACCGGCCCCATCCCCTGGGGCTGACGCGCGGGCGCGCTCACAGCTTCAGGAGCGCGAAGCCCGCCGCAGCAGCAGCCGGGAACAACAGGAACATGGCAACGATCATGCGCAAGAACCCGGCCTTCGCGCGGACGCGCTCGTTCGGCGGAAGGAGGTTCGCGCCGCAGCCCGAGCACGTCGGCGCCCAGTCGTCGGGCGGGCCGATCGGCGCGTAGAGCGAGCTCAGCACCATGCCGAGCGACCTGCGACACGCGGGGCACCGCAGGATGAAGAGCGTCGAGATCAACCCGTAGACGAGCGCACCCATGAAGAGGTAGCCGCCCGCCTGCACGAGGTGCGCGCCGAGCGCCGACCGAGGGGACCCGGGCCTCGACGCGATGGATCCGGCGATGAAGCAGAACACGCCCACGCCCATGAACCGCGTCGTGAGGAGGTGCAGCCGGATGCGCCGCATCACCGCCGCGCTCACGTCCTTCCGCTCGTCGGACATCCGGCCACGCTAACACAGCTCTCGCGGTGGGCCGCGGAGCGCCCGCGCACCGCCGGTGGCCGATCGCCGCGACGGTCCAAGGTGGAGATCGCTCGCGTGTCGAAGGGCGCGTGTCCCAACGCGCGCGACGGGTCGCCCTCGCTGTGGCCTTCGTCGCCTGGTCGTCCTGGGCGCGCGCCCCGCTCGCCGCGCCGAGCGACACGCGCGTCGAAGAGGCCTACGGCGTCGACGTCGGCGTCGCGGCCGACGCCGCTACGTTCTCGGGGCTCGCGCAGGCGTCCCTCGTCTCGAGCGAGGCCGACGACGCCTCTGCCGGCCTCCAGATCGCCGGCTGGCGAACGCGCACGCGACATCAGTTCGCCGGGGTCGCGCAGCTCGCCGGCTGGCGCAGCGAAGCCGACGACTTCTTCGGCGTCGCCGAGCTCGGCCTCGCGTCTGCGCAGGCGCTGCACGGCCGCGCGGTCTTGCAGCTCGGCCTCGTCGAGGCGTACGCGACGAACCTGTTCGCGGTCGCGCAGGTCAGCCTCGGGCGCTCGGACGTCGACCTCTTCGCGGGCGCGCTGCAGCTCGCCGCGGCGCCGCGGGCGGGGCGCTTTTACGGCGGCGCGCAGATCGGCGTCTACAACCGCGCCGGCACCGACGCGGGCGCGGTCGGCGGCTTCCCGGGCCGAGGTTTCGTGGCCCTCGCGCAGATCGGCGGGGTCAACGACGACGTGCGCTTCGGCGGCTTCGTCGAGCTCGGCGCCTTGAACCTCGACGACGGCGACTTCGAGGGCGCGCTCCAGCTCGGCGCCGTCAACGTGCTGCACCGCGACTTCGTCGGCGTCGCCGAGCTCGGCGCGTGGAACCACCTCGATTGGAGCTCGTTCCACGGCGTGGTCCAGATCGGCGCGGCCAACGTGGGAGCGCGCGACGTGTTCGCGTTCGCCGAGCTCGGCGCGTGCAACCTCGTCTCGCGGAGCTTCGTCGGCGCCTTCACGCTCGGGCTCGTCAACGCCGACGGCGGCTTTCAAGGCCTGCTCGAGGTCGGCGCGCTCAACGCGGTCGGAGCCAGCGCGGGCCGCTTCCTCGGCGCCGCTGACGACGACTACCGGTGGGGCTGGAACTCAGCCTTCCAGGGCGTCGCCCAGGTCGGCGTCGCGAACCTCGTCGGCGACCACTTCTATGGCGCCGTCCAAGCGGCGCTCGTCGCGAACGACGTCACGGCGTCGTTCGGCGGCGCGCTCCAGCTCGCCGGTCTCCGCAACGCCGTCGATCAAGACTTCCGCGGCGTCGCGCAGATCGCGCCGCTGAACGACGTGCGGCACGACTTCTCGGGCCTCGTCCAGATCGGCCTCGTCAACACGACGGGGCACGCGCTGCGCGGCGTCCAGATCGCGCTCGTGAACGTCGCAGGAGAGCTCCGCGGCGTGCAGCTCGGGCTCCTCAACATCTCCGGACGACACGGACTGCCGGTCTCGCTGCTCGTGAACGGCGGCGCGTGATCGCGCGACGGCTCCACGCCTCGCGTCCGCCCACGGGGCCGCGTCTGCACGAGCGGTGGTAGCCTCGGGGCATGGCCTATCTTCGATCGATCCTCTGCGCGGGCGCGGCGCTCCTCTTCGCCTCGGCGCCGTTCGCGGCGTGCAGCTCCGTCACGACCGACACCGCGGCGGCGTCCAGCGACGGCAGCGGCGCCGCGAGCTCCGGCAGCGTCACGGCCTCGTCGAGCACCGGCACGTCGGGGAGCGGCGGCGGGACGACGGAGCCGAACTGCGGCAGGCCAGGCCAGTTCTGCTGCGACGGCTCGTCGTGCGAGGCCGGCGGCTGCTGCGTCGACGCGAGCTGCGTCGCCGCCGGCAGCGCGTGCGGCGACGCCCTCGGCACGTGCGCCGACGGGAGCTGCGGCGCGTGCGGCGCCGTCGGACAGCCGTGCTGCATGGAGGTCGAGTCGAACGTGTGCTCTGGCGTGCAGGCGAACTGCCCCGGGTGCACCGCGCCCGGCACGACCTGCTCGGTCGAGACCGGGCCTGGCGGCACGTGCGAGGCCTGCGGTCAGCCCGGCATGCGCTGCTGCGGCGTCGACGACTGCATCGGCGTCGCCCTGTGCGTCAACGGGCGCTGCTCCCTCGCGTGCGGCGCCCCCGGGCAGCCCTGCTGCGAGAACAGCGTGTGCCGCGACGGCGGCTGCTGCGTCGTCGGGTCCGGCGGCGACGTGTGCCTCGCCTCGACGACGTGCGGCTGCACGGCGGGCCGGTGCACGACCTGCGGCAACGCAGAGCAGATGTGCTGCCCTGGCGACACGTGCAACCTCGGCGAGAACGGGAGCTGCAGCGACGGCACGTGCCTGCCGGCGATGCCTCCTTGAAGCGCGCCCACGGGGCCTGCGTCGCGCTCACGACCGACGCGCGCTCGCTGGCTTGCGGGGGCCTCGCCGCTCCGATATGAACCACCCGCGAGAGGTGATCGCATGCGCTCCGTGACGTCGTTCGCTCGTGCGCTCGCGGTCCTCCCGATCGCGGCGTTTGCTTGCGGCGGCGGCGCAGGCTCTCCAGGCGCGGGCGGCGGCGGCGCGGGGGCCACCGCGCCGGTGTCGAGCAGCGCGTCCGTCGGCGTCGGCGGCGCATCGACAGGCGGCGCCGGCGGCGCCGGCGGTTCCCATGACGGTACGTGCGCGCACACCTTCGCGTTCGCCGACGCCGGCTATGTGTCGGTCACCCTGCAGACCGATTACGACGATTGGTCGACGCCGATCCCGATGACGAACGCGTCGGGCACGTGGTCCGTCACGACCCAGGTGCCCTCGGGCACGGACGTCGAATACAAGTTCGTCGCCGACGGCAACTGGCTCGTCGACCCCGCCGCGCCGACCGTGCAGCTCCCCTCGACCGAGGGCACCAACGTCAACAACATCCTCCAGGCCGTGACGTGCGGCGGCAGCGCGCCCGGCGAGCTCGAGCTCGTCGGCGGCGCCGTGCAGACGACCGCGACGAGCTACGCGTTCCAGGTGAAGTTCGTCCCCGGCGACGCCGATCTCGACCCGTCGAAGACGACGATCACGCTGAACGGCGCGAGCGTGACCGCGCCGTACGACGCGGCGACCCACACGTTCTCGGTCTCGGTCGCGTCCGGCGTCACGTCGCCGAACAAGTATGGCTACGTCTTCCAGGTGGCCGACGCGAACGGCAACCCCGCGCGGCTCTTCGTCCCCTTCTGGATCGAGGCGACGACCTTCGATTGGCGCGACTCGTTCATGTACGAGGTGATGATCGACCGCTTCCTCCCGGCCGGCACGAGCCTCGCCGGTCCGAACGGCCCGCCGACGGATCCCGCCGGCGACTGGAAGGGCGGCGACTTCGGCGGCGTCACGCAGAAGATCGAGTCCGGCTATTTCGACGACATGGGCGTGAACACGCTGTGGCTCAGCTACCCCGTCCTCGGCACCAAGCTCTGCGAGATGGGGTCCGGCGCCAACGTGGGTCATTGCCTGTCTGGCTACCACTCGTACTTCCCGATCGCGGGCGGCTGGACGTATGGATCGGAGTCGGACCCGCTCTATCAAGGCATCACCGATCCCATCGATCCCCACTTCGGGACGAGCGACGATCTCGTCGCCCTCGTCAACGCGGCGCACGCGCACGGGATCCGCGTGCTCACCGATTTCGTCGTGAACCACGTCTTCGCCGACGCGGCGCCGCCGAGCGGACAGGCGCCCGAGCTCGCGCCGCGCGCGCTGCAGCACGAGAGCGAGCTCGCCTGGTTCAACATCCCCTACGACGGCAACGTCAACGACTGCGGCGGTCAGAACCTGTGGGACGCGCCCACGACCCAGACGTGGAACCGCGCGGACTGCTGGTTCGATCCGTACCTCCCGGACTTCAACACGACGAACCCCTCGGTCGACGACGCGATCTCGAACCACGCGGTGTGGATGATGGAGCGCTTCGACCTCGACGGCTTCCGCGTCGACGCGGTGAAGCAGGTCACGAACGACGTGTGCACGAGCATGCGTTCGAAGATCGACGCCGACATCTCGACCCACCTCGATTTCTACATGGTGGGCGAGGCGCTCGGCGGCGTCGTCGACAACGTGATGGACTGCGTCGGCGCCGACAAGCTCGACGGCTCGATGGACGATCCCCTGCACGACACGATCGTCGGGACCATCCTCGCGGGCGACGGCAACGCCGGCTACGACCTCGACAACGGCGTGATCGCGGACGAGTCGACGTGGACGGGCGTCGTACCGACGGCGCTCATGGGTCACTTCTTCGGGAGCCACGACACGCCGCGCGCCATCAGCCTCGCCGCGGGCGAGGACGTGGGCAACCCGTGGACGGACCCTCCTCCCGCGCAGGAGTCGAACCTCGGCGCCGTCAGCCGCCTCGAGCTCGCGCAGGCGTTCCTGCTCACCTACGACTCGATCCCGGTGCTCTGGATGGGAGACGAGTTCGGCCAGCCCGGCGCCATCGACCCCGACTGTCGTCGGATGATGCGCTTCGACTCGGATCTGAGCGCCACCGAGCAGTCCACGCTCGCGAACCTCCAGAAGCTCGGCGTCGCGCGCAAGGCGCACTCCGCCCTCCGCCGCGGCAGCCGCACGCGCCTCTGGGTCGACCCGACCTTCTACGCGTACGGCCGCGTCGACGGCGCCGACCTCGTCCTCGTCGCCCTGAACCTCGGCACGACCGAGAACAGCCGCACGATGAACGTCGCCAACATCGGCCTCACGGGCACGCTCACCGACGCGCTGTCCGGCGCCTCGGTCACCGAGTCGGGCGGCTCGCTCACGATCGACCTGCCGCCGCTCACGGCCGCCGTCTACACGCGGTGAGCGGAGAGAGCGCGCCCGCTTCGGCTCACACCGCGGGCGGGTCGAGCTCGCGCTCGTGGTGGCGGTGTCGCGCGATCGCCTTCACGAAGGCGGCGATCGCGTCGTCGACGTCGTCGTCGTGCACGAGGACGCCCGGGTCCGGCTCGCCCGATGGCAGCGTGACCACGATCCCCGCGTCCTCGAACAGCGCCCCGCCGCGCCGAAGGCCAGCAGCGCCTTCGCGTGCCGATAGGCGTCCTTGACGAACTCCATGGCGTGACCGACGTTGCGGAGCTCGCCGCTTCGTCGCCTCCAGGGACGGCCACGGCGTCGTAGACCACGGAGGGCGTCGTCTCGAGCGTCGCCTCGACCTCGATGTCGCCGCCGTCCGCGTCCTCGACCGAGCCGAGCCGGACGCCGACGTAGCGCGGCACCGCGCCGCGCGAGGCGAGCTCCTCGTGCAGGCGGCGCGCGACCGCGCCGTCGACGCCATCGGCGACCAGGATCGCGACGTGTCGTGTGCGGATCGAGCCGTCTCCGGGCAGCGCGAACAGCGAGAGCGCAGGCGACACGGTGACCTCGGGCTCGACCACGCGATCGCTGGCGCGCGGCAGCGGCTCCGGCACCTCCGCGAGGCCGAGGCCCTGCGCGACGAGCTCGGCGAGCGCGGCGTCGACGTTCGCGAGCGACGCCACCATGCGGCGCCGGATCGCGGGCGTCTGCACCTTGGTGAGCTCGAAACGGAAGCCACGCACGAGGACGCGGCCGCTCCCGTCCACGCGGGCGCGGTCGAGCGACCCGTCCGCCGCGCTGTCGCCGATGGGCGGATCGCCCATCCGGGTCTGCTTCGAGGCCGTCGTCTCCGTCGACGTCCTGGCGGTGACGGCTGGGTCCGACGCGGCCACGCTCGGTCCCACCGCCGGCTCGCGAGACGCCTCGCCGTACTCCGCGGCCTTGTTGAGGGCGTACGGCATCGCGGCGGCGAACGCCTCGGTGCCGAGGGCCTTGCGCGTCGGCGCGTCGCTCGCCGAGTCGTCCGCCTGCGAGGGACCGCTCACGGTCGCGCGCCTTCGTGGACTTGCCGTGCGAGCGCGCAGCGGCGCTCTTCGCGGGGGTCTTCTTGGTCGCCATGGATTCCTCGTGATGCGCCGCGCCTCGCCGGCGGGGCGCACGGTTCGCGTCGACGAGCGCGTGCGAGAGCGCGGACCGCTCGTTCGCTGCGCGCGGCAGCCGTCGCAATCAGGAAGCGGACGAAGGGAGTTGCCTGTCGACGCGCGACGCACGTCCCGCGTCCGCGCGCCCGCGCTCCGTCTTCCGGAAGGTGAAGACAAAGGTGACACGGCATCCGGGCGGGCTGTGGCGAATGGCCTCAGCGGCGCTGGAGCAGATACGCATCCCTTGCGTCGACGTTCAGCGGCCCGTCGACCGGCCGACCGTCGTTGTGCGCAGGGTCCTGCGCCCCGACGAGCCGCGCGAAGCCGGCGGGCACGGTGGCGGCGAGGGACGCCGAAGTCGGGTTCGCGATCACGAACCCGCCGTCGAACTCGCGCGTCAGGAGCCCGCCCGGCCCGCGCGCCATCGCCCCGCGCGGAAAGCCGAGCCAGCCTTGCCCGGGGCCATCGTATTCGTCGTAGGTCCAGGCCACGTTGTGACCGAAGACGCCGTTGTCGTACGACGAGTACCCGTCCCCCATCAGCGCGACGGCGAGGCCGAACCGCATCGACGCGAAATCCCGGCGCGCGATCGCGTCGTCGGCGGGGCTGATCACGCCGAAGCCGATCTTCGGCGAGAACGCGTTGGCGACGACGAACGGCTTCGCCTGCGTGACCGACCAGTCGAGGTAGCGCGCGAGGCCGGCCTCGAACGAGAGATCCTCCCTCGGCAAGCCGATCGGCCAGCCCTCGAGGAGGATGCCGTCGAGCGCGCGGTGGGGGCAGTTCTCTGCGCCGGGGTTCGCGACGATGGGCGCGTCGTCGCCGATCTTCGCTCGCAGCGCGTCGATCAAGAGGCCCATGCCGTCGGACCACGCGCGCGACGCCTGCGTGGGGTCGTCGGCCACGCCGTCGGCGTCGACGTCGAAGCGGCCGCCGTCGAGCCACGAGATGTCGTCGAAGCACACGTCGAGGAACGCGCCCGTCCACGGGCCGGACGCGACGAGCCCGGCGGCCTCCTCCGCGACGAGGTCGCGCCATCGCGTGTGCGTCGACGGATCCTCGGGCGCCGTCGACGCGAGGTTCAGCATCCACGTGCCCGAGAAGAAGACGACGTGCGCCGCGATCTTCTCGCCGGCCGCGTGCGCGACCGCCGACGATCGATAGCCGCGCTCGACGCGGAGCGTGCTCCCCTCGACGCCGACGAGCTTCACGTGCTCCGCGCCGACGAGCAGATACGTCGGCTCGTCCGCCGGGTAGAAATCCGACGCGACGGGGTGCACTCGAAACGCGTCGGGCCGCGCGACCTCGAACGTCGTCGCGCCGGCGGGCACGTCCGCGACGAGCGTCGAGCCGACCTCGGTGAGCCAGAACGCGGGCGCGATCCGGTCGAATCGCGCGGTGGCCAGCGGCCGCTCGGCCTCGTCCGCCTCGCGCGGGATCTCCTCCGACGTGAGGTAGGCGAGCAGCTCTCCCCCGCCCTGCCGCGCGCGCACGTCACGGATTCCCCCGGGGTCGAGCGCGGAGACCTCGGCGTCGACGATCGCGAGGTCCGCCCTCGCGAGCACGGCGCGCGCCTGGT
>DASYCF010000026.1:0-6516 GCA_036500365.1 Byssovorax sp. | reverse complement strand
GTGCAGCTTCGCGTCGAGGCCGACCACGCTGGCGCGCTCGTCGAGGTTGTCGCGGAGCATCGCGGTGATCGCGCGGACGATGCGGCCGTGCCCGATCTCGGCGAGGAGGGGGAAGTCGTGCCCCGTCAGCTCGCGGAGCATCGCCCGCGCGCCCGCGGCGTCGTCGGGCACGCCGCGCGTCGCGCGCCGGTCGAACGCGAGCGCAGCGGGGATGTAAGGGACGACGCCGAGCTTCGTGGCGATCCCGTCGGCGCGGGGCGGCGTGGCGCTCGCGGGCGCGGCGTGCGAGCCGTGCTGGCCGATGCGCCAGCCGGAGGGCGCGATGATCGCCTCGCTGTCGTCGACGGCGGCGTCCTCGAGCTCGACGCCGATCGCGTCCATGAACTTGTTGAGGAAGCCCATCATCGCGACGCTCGCGACGAGCCACTCCGCCTGGGGTTTGCCGAGCTGCCGCTCGAGCTCTGCGCGCTGGGCAGAGGTGACGTCGCTCGGGACGCGCGAGAGCGCCCGCGCGACGGCGACGGCGGCCTGCTCCGCCGGCGACCGCGCCGGGTCGTCCTGGTCGAGGGCCCGCTCGATGCGCTCGCGCCGCGCGCCGCGACGCAGCGCGAAGCTGCACGTGTGCGCCGAGCAATACGCGCACGCCGCCGTGCGGCTCGAGACGTACATGGCGAGCCCCGCGAGCCCCGGGTCGAGGCCGACGCCCCAGATCGAGAGCGGCAGGTTCAGAAAGTTCGGTACGAGCACGTTGTACGTGCGGAACGCGGGCGGCCAGATCTCGAGGTACGGATCGCAGTTCGGCACGACGCCGATGAGCCGCCGCACGAGCTCGAGCAGCGCCCCGTAGCGCGCGTGCAGCGTCTCGAGCGGCACGGCGTCCTTCGCGAGGATCGCGGCGAGCGTGGTGGCCATCGCGGCAGCCTACACGGCCGCGAGTCAGAGCTCCTCGGCGAGGGCGCGCGCGTCGACGAGCGCGACGAGCTTCGCCTTCAGCGCGGCGAGCTGCGCGTGCGCCTCGGCGACGACCTCGGGCGGGGCCTTGTCGGCGAACGACGGGAGCGCGAGCTTCTTCTCGATCGCGACGATGTCCTTCTCGACCTTCTTCGCCTCGCGCTCCACGCGCTCCTGCTCCTTGGCGCCCTCGACGAGGCCTGCGAGCGACACGAGCACCTCGATCGGCCCGGCGACGCTCATCACGGCGCCCTTCGGACGCGCGGCGCCGCGCGGCTCGATCGCGGGCGCGCCCTTCGTGTTGACGAGGAACTTCACCGCGCGGAGCTCGGCGGCGAGCATCGCCGCGACGGCCGCGTCGTCGGTGCGCAGCGTGACGGGGAGCTCGACGGCGTACTTGATCTCGTGCTCGCTGCGGATGGCGCGCGCCGCCTGGATCGCGGCCTTCAGCGCGTCGACCTGCTTCTCGGCGTCGAGGTCGCGCGGCGCGACGTCGGCGCCCGGATAGCTCGCGAGCGCGAGCGACGCGGGCGCGCCGGCAGGTCGCGGCAGGCGCTGCCAGAGCTCCTCGGTGATGAACGGCACGAACGGGTGCAAGAGGCGCATGACGCGCTCGAGCACGAACGCGAGCACGTCGCGCGTCTCGTCGGCGATCGCGGTTCCCTTTTCGGCGAACACCGGCTTCGTCAGCTCGACGTACCAGTCGCAGAGCTCGCCCCAGAAGAAGTGGTAGAGGCCGAGCGATGCGTCGTCGAGGCGGAAGCCGTCGAGGCTCTCGTGCACGAGCGTCGCGACCGCCGAGAGGCGCGACAGGATCCACTTGTTGACGATCCACGTCGCCTTCGGCGGCGCGTCGCCGACCTTCGCGCCGTCCAGGTATCCGAGCGCGAAGCGGGTCGCGTTCCAGATCTTGTTCATGAAGTTGCGGTTGCCCTCGAGCTTCTTGGGCGAGAGCGGGATGCGCTTGGCCTGCGGCGAGTAGGTCGCGAGCGTGAAGCGGAGCGCGTCGGCGCCCGACGGCGAGAAGCCCGCGCCCATCTGCGCGGCCGACGGATACGCCTTCTTGAACTTCTTCAGCGCCTCGTCGCGCGGCACGCCGGGGAAGGTCTTGTCGACGACGTCGTCGAAGCTCGCGCCGTGGATGAGGTCGAGCGGGTCGATGACGTTGCCCTTCACCTTGCTCATCTTGTCGCCCGTCTCGTCGACGACGAGGCCGTGGAGCAGGATGCGCGAGAAGGGCGGCGCGCCCATGAAATGGATGCCCATCATCATCATGCGGGCGACCCAGAAGAACAGGATGTCGTAGCCCGTCTCGAGATCGCTCGCGGGGTAGAACTTCGCGAGCGCGTCGGTCTTCTCGGGCCAGCCGAGCGTCGAGAAGGGCCAGAGCCCGCTCGAGAACCACGTGTCGAGCACGTCCTCGTCCTGCGTGAGCTCGGCCGCGCCGCACGTCGAACAGCTCGCCGCGGCGTCCGCGTCGACGACGGTCACGTGCCCGTCCTTGCAGTAGAACGCCGGGATGCGATGACCCCACCAGAGCTGGCGCGAGATGCACCAGTCGAGGATGTTGGTCATCCAGTGCTCGTACGTCTTCGTCCACTCCTCGGGGATGATCTTGGTCTGGCCCTCGCGCACGGCCGCGAGCGCGGGCTCGGCGAGCGGCTGCATCTTCACGAACCACTGCGTCGAGATCATCGGCTCGACCACGCTGCCGTTGCGCTGACTGCGCGGCAAAACGAGGGCGTGTGACTTGGTGCCGCGCGCGAGGCCCTTCTCGTCGAGCGCCTTCTTCACGGCCTTCCGCGCGACGAACCGATCCATCCCGGCGAACGGGCCGGCCGCCGCGTTCATCGTGCCGTCGAGGTTCAGGATCGTCAGCTCCTCGAGGCCGTGCCGCTTGCCGGTCGCGTGATCGTTGAAGTCGTGCGCGGGCGTCACCTTCACGGCGCCGGTGCCGAACTTCATGTCGACGAGCACGGCGTCGGTGATGATCGGGATGCGCCGGCCCGTGAACGGGTGCACGACGAACTTCCCGTGCAGGTGCGCATAGCGCGGGTCGTCGGGGTGCACGGCGACGGCGGTGTCGCCGAGCATCGTCTCGGGGCGCGTCGTCGCGACGACGATCTGTTCGCCGCCGCCGCCCTCGACGTCGTAGGCGAACTCGAACAGCTCGCCGTTCGCGGGCTCGTTGTCGACCTCGAGGTTCGAGAGCACGGTGCGCGCCTCGGTGTCCCAGTGGATGAGGCGCGTCGCGCGGTAGATCAGGCCCTCTTCGTGGAGCTTCACGAACGCGTGGCGCACCGCGCGCGAGAGGTCCGCGTCCATCGTGAACTTGGTGCGGTCCCAGTCGGCCGAGACGCCGAGCACGCGCTGCTGGAGCGTGATGCGGCCGCCGCTCTCGGCCTTCCACGCCCACACGCGCTCGAGGAATTTCTCCCGGCCGAGGTCGTGGCGGCTCTGGCCCTCGCGCTTGAGCAGGCGCTCGACGACGGTCTGCGTCGCGATGCCAGCGTGGTCGATGCCCGGCTGCCACAGCGTGTTGAAGCCGCGCATGCGGTGCCACCGCGTGAGCACGTCCTCGATCGTGCAGAAGAGCGCGTGCCCCATGTGGAGCGAGCCCGTGACGTTCGGCGGCGGCATCGGCAGCGCGTAGACGGGGCGCGCGTCGGTCCTCGCGTCGCTCGCGCGGAAGACGCCGTGCTCGACCCAGTACGCGTACCAGCGCGGCTCGACGTCCTTCGGTTCGTAGGTCTTCGCGAGCTCGTCGGTCATGGTCCGGCGGAGGCTGCCACACGGCACGGGGCGCTGCTACGCGCGCGAGCGCCCGCGGCAGCGCGGCTGTTGTAGCGTCCGTCGCGTCGTGAGCCCGGCGCCCCTCCGCGTGTTGACGGCCGCGGCTCGATCCATCGGCGCGACTCGGCCGTCTCCGGCTGCGATCGCGCGTCGCGCGCGGCCGTACGCCGTGCCGCTCGTCGTCGCGAGCGTGCTCGGCGTGTACGCGCTGCGATCGATCCTCGGCGCCGCCGGCCACCAGGCGGTGCCGCTCGACGACGCGTTCATCCACTTCCAGTACGCGAAGCGCCTCGCGCACGGCTCGTTCTTCACGTACGCGCCCGGGCGCGGCTACACGACGGGCGCGACGAGCTTGATCTGGCCGCTCGTCCTCGCGCCGTTCTACGCGCTCGGCTTTCGTGACCTCGCGATCATCGACGTCGCCTGGCTGCTCGGCGCCCTCGCGCACGCGGCGCTCGCCGTCGAGACCGCGCGCGTCGCGTCGCGGCTCACGTCGCCGACGATCGGCGCGACGGCGGGCGCGATGACGCTCGGGTTCAGCGCGTTCACGTGGTTCGCGTGGAGCGGCATGGAGACCGTCCCGTTCGCGTGGATCTTGTTGCGCTGCGTGCGCCTCGCGAGCGACCTCTGCGAGCCGGCCAGCG
Organism: Byssovorax sp.; assembly: GCA_036500365.1. Taxonomy (GTDB): domain Bacteria; phylum Myxococcota_A; class Polyangia; order Polyangiales; family Polyangiaceae; genus DASYCF01. Next base: position 2,128 of record DASYCF010000026.1, on the reverse strand, counting down.
ATCCGGGCGGGCGCGTCGTCGATCCCGCGCGGACGCGGCGCGCGCTCGTCATCGCCGGCGTCCTCGCCCCGCTCGTTCGGCCCGAGGGCGTCCTCGGCGCGTTCATCGCGTGCGGCGCCCTCACGTTCGAGGCCACGCGGCGACACCGCGCGAACGAGCCGCGCCGTGACCCGCGCGCGTCGCTGGCGCTCACCGCCGCGCCGCTGCTCGCCTGCCTCGCCCTGCCCGCGCTGCACCTCGCGCTCGCGGGGCACGCGGCGTCGTCGACGGCGACCGTCAAGTGGCTCGCGATGAGCCCATACCTCGACGCCGGCGCGCTGTGGGAGGCGACGCTCGGCAACGTCCGCCTGCTCGTCGGCAGCGTGCTCGACGGCGGCGACTTCACGACGATCTTCCTGCCGGAGGGCAGCGCGTACCTGTTCGCGCTCGGCGCGCCGGCGCTCGTCGTCGCCGCGTGTCGGCGGCGCCTCCCGCTCACGTGCGTCGCGGTCGGGCTCGTCGCGGCCGGCGCGCTCATCCCGTGCACGTACGGGAGCTTCCTCTGGAACCGTCTTCGGTACGTGTGGCCCTTCTCGCCGGCGCACTTCGTCATGGTCGCGTGCCTCGCCAGCGAGGCGGCGCTCGCCGCGCGGCGCGTGTGGCCGAGGCTCGCGTTCCTCGGGCCGGCCCTCGGCGGCGCGTTCGCGGGCGCGCTCGCCACACACGTGCCGTTCGCCGTGCGCGACCTCGCGCAGTCGGCCGCGGCCATCGATCAGCAGCAGGTCGCGCTCGGCCGCTGGGTCGCCGAGACGCTGCCGAAGGACGCGCTCGTCGGCGTCAACGACACGGGCGCGATCGCGTACATCGGCGACCGCGCCACGTTCGACATCGTCGGCCTCACGACCGAGGGCGAGGCGCGCTACTGGGTCGCCGGCGCCGGCTCGCGCTTCGAGCACTACGAGCGGCTCGCGCCCGAGGCGAGGCCGACGCACTTCATCGTCTACCCGCCGTGGATGGCCGCGCCCGAGCTCCTCGGCCGTGTGCTCACGCAGACGACGGTCGTCGACCAGTCGATCCTCGGCGGCGCGACGATGGTCGCCTGCGAGGCGCGCTGGACGGCGCTCTACACGGGCGAGCGACCGATGACGCCGCCCGCCGGCGCGTGCATCGACGAGGTCGACGTCGCCGACCTCGAGAGCGAGCGCGACCACGGCTACGTGCTCGGCCCGGCTACCGACACCGACGATGTGGTCATGACGACCCTCGATCCCGATCACGGCCTCCGCGCGGTGACGGACGGCGGGCGCCTGCACCGGTCGCGCGATCGCTTCCGGCTCCGCTTCGGGGCGACGCCCGCGGCGACGCTCGTCTTGCGCCTCGGCGCCGAGGAGGCGACGGCTGTGCGCGTCGCGATCGACGGCGAGGAGCAGGCGACGGTCCACGTCGTGCCCGGGCCGTTCGAGGATCTGCGCGCGGACGTCGTCGCCTCGCCCGGCCTCGAGCACACGGTCACGCTCACGGCCGTCGACGCGCCGTTCGGGAGCTTCCACGCCTGGCTGTACGAGGCGAAGTGACGCCCGTCCGCGCGCGCGATCTCGGCGCTCGGGCGGCGGTGGTGTAGAGGGTCCGGCGTGCGCTGCCGCCCGCTCGGCAAGACCGGCCTCGAGGTGTCGGAGCTCGCCCTCGGGACGTGGGGCCTCTCCGGCGACGCGTACGGCCCCGTGAGCGAGGCGCAGGCGCAGGGCGTCATCGCGCGGGCGCTGACGCTCGGCGTGACCACGTTCGAGACCGCGGACGTCTACGGCGGCGACGGCGCCATGGAGGCGACGCTCGCCGCGCACTTGCCCGCGAGCGCGATCGTCGTGACCAAGATCGGCACCGATCGCGCCGCGTCGCCGCCGCGCAAGAGCCTCGACCCGACGTTCCTCCGCGTGTCGTTCGAGAAATGCGCCGAGCGGCTCAAGAAGAAGCCCGTCGACGTCGTGCTCCTCCACAACCCGTCGATGCCCACGCTCGACGCCGGCGCCGCGACGGCTTTCCTGCGCGAGCTCAAGAAGCGCGGGCTCGTGCGCGCGTGGGGCGTCTCTGCCGGCACCGTCGCCGTCGCGCGCGAGGCGCTGCATCAAGGCGCCGAGGTGCTCGAGCTCGC
>DASYCF010000025.1:0-2401 GCA_036500365.1 Byssovorax sp. | reverse complement strand
CGACCCCGGAGGCGGCGCTGGAGCGAGCGGCGGTCCTCCTGCGCGACGCCCGCCGGCCGGTCCTGCGCGGCTTCGAGGACGCGACCGTCGAGGATGTTCGCGCGGCCGTCGCCCTGGCCGACCGGCTCGGGGCGCTCGTCGTCACCGAGGCGAGCGCGCGGCCGCACGCGTTCGCCGTGGTCGGTCTCGTGAAGCGCGCCGACTCCCTGGCACACGCGCTCACCGCGCTCCCGGGCGGCACGGCGCCCGTCGTCATCGACCTCGCCACCGCGGGAGCAACCGCGGCGCACGCCCGCGCCTGTGCCCAGGCAGGAGCGCCCTATGTGGTGGCCACCACCGGCATGAGCGTGGCCGACACGGAGGCGCTCGATCTCGCGGCGCGCACCGTCCCCGTGCTCGCGGCCGCGAACCTGTCGGTGAGCGCCCACGTCGCCGCGCGCGTCGTCGCAGAGGTGTCGGCGCGGCTGTCGTCGTACGACGTGGAGGTGGTGGAGGTGCACCACAACAAAAAGAGAGACGCGCCCAGCGGCACCGCGCTGCTGCTCGCAAAGGCGGCCGCCACCGCCCGCGCGCATCCGTCGCCGATCAAGTGCGCGCGCGACGGCGTGTCGCCCCGCGAGCCCGGCGAGATCGGCGTGAGCGCCGTGCGCGGCGGCGACGTCGTCGGCGAGCACACCGTCTATTTCTACGGCGCCGGCGAGCGCATCGAGATCGCTCACCGCATCACCGACCGCGCCGTGTTCGCGCGCGGCGCCCTCGACGCCGCCGCGTTCCTCGCGGCCCAAGCACCCGGGCGCTACTCCATGAGCGACGTGGTCGCGTGACCGCGTTCGCGCTCGACCTGCCGGGTAAGATCTTGTGCGTCGGGCGCAACTACGCCGACCACGCCAAGGAGCTCGGCCACGATGTGCCCGCGGCGCCCCTGTTCTTCTTGAAGCCGCCGTCGTCGGTCATCTGGGACGGCGACGCCATCGTGCGCCCGAACGATCTCTCGTCCGTCGTCCATCACGAGGGCGAGCTCGCCGTGGTCATCGGCAAGAAGCTCACGCGCGCCGCGAGCGAGGCCGACGCGCTCGCCGCCATCCGCGGCTACACGTGCGCCAACGACGTCACCGCGCGCGATCTGCAGAAGAAAGACGGGCAGTGGACCCGCGCCAAGGGCTTCGACACGTTCTGCCCGCTGCTGCGCACCGGCGTCACCCTCGACGACGCCGGTGACCTCGCGCTCACCGTGCGCGTGAACGGCACCATCGCGCAGCGAGCGCGCACGTCGACGATGATCTTCTCGGTCGCGCGCATCCTGGTGGACGCGTCGCGCGCCATGACGCTCCTGCCCGGCGACATCGTCCTGACGGGCACGCCCGCGGGCGTGGGACCGCTGCTCGCGGGCGACGTCGTCGAGGTCGAAATCGAGCGCGTGGGCATTCTCAGCAATCCTGTGCGCGACCTCCCGTGATCGAAACCTGCGCGCGAGTGCCTTCCGGCGTATAGTCCCGGCCGACGGGTTCATACGCGGGGGACGCGAGGCTTGGGTATGGTCGACTGGAAGAGATTGCTCGAGGACGACGAGCGTGCGCGCGCGGGCTCTGACGAAGAGAACGACGACTGGCGCACCGAGGCGGCCGACAGCTTGTGCGAGCTGTATTACGAGACCTATCGCGCGCAGAAGGGCCGCGGCAAGCGCCTCGATCTGCGCCCCGGCAGCGACTTCCGGCGCTTCATGGAGAGCCACCTGCGCCCGCTGTCCAAGCATGGCGTCTGGGAGGCTCTGTTTCCGAACCGCTCGTCGGCCACGAGCGCCCAGGCCATCGACGAGGCGCTGCACCTGCTCGCCGACACCAAGCTCGTCGACCGCGTCTTCTCCGGCGACATCGTCACCGTCACCAAGATCGTGACCAACATCCAAAAGAAGCGCGCCAAGTACCTCGAGCTCGAGGGCAGGAGCGCCATGGCCCTGGCGTTGGCCGGAGACGGCGAGGGCGTCGATCTCGAGGGCGTCGAGGGCCCGCTCGACGAGGAGCTCGATCGCCTCGACGAGGAGCTCGAAGCCGAAGTCGAAGCCGAACCGACCGAAGTCGTCGGCGACGACAACTAGCAGAGCCTCGCCGCAGATTCGCGCTCTTGGGTGCTCGCGGCAGGCGCCGACTCGATCTCGTGCGCGTGTAACGTTCGCGCGAGGTCCGCGCTTCAGCATGGTGCACGACGCTTGGACTGCGGACGCGGACGAGATGGCGCTGGTTGCCCAGGGCGACGAGCGCGCGTTCTCGCGTCTGTACCAAGCGCATCACGGCCGCGTCTTTCGCGTCGCCGCGGGCATCCTCGGCGATCGCGAGGCTGCGCTCGACGTCGCCCACGACTGCTTCCTCGAGCTGCTCAAGACGGCGCCGCGTTGGCAGGCGCG
>DASYCF010000024.1:0-10760 GCA_036500365.1 Byssovorax sp. | reverse complement strand
CGGGTCGGCTCGCACGCACCAGCCGTCGTGCCTCGCCGAAAAGTCGCGCGGAACGCGCTGGAGCGGGCTCTGCTGCCAGGTTTCGGCCATGGTGGGGTCACCGATGTCGTACGCGACGGGCGGCGCGTTCGCGTTGCTCGGGTTGGTGAAGTTGTGCGCCAAGAAGGCGGTCCCGCCGGAGAAGTCGTTCGCCGACGTCGTGACGGCGGCCTCGTCGGCGTTCGTGCAGGCGTTCGTCGGGTGCCGGCTCACCGTGATGGGCGCGTCGAACGTCGCGGAGAAGTGCACGTCGCCCTCGCAGACGCCGTGCTCGCAGGCGAGGCCGGCCTCGCAGACGTGGCCGCACGCGCCGCAGTTGCTCGGGTCGGTGCCCATGTCGAAGCACTGGCCGAGGCACACCTCGAGGCCGATCTTGCAGATGCACATGCCGGTCGTGTGCGCGTCGTCCCAGCCGCAGGCGCCCGTGGCGCCGCAGTCTGCGTCCGACGTGCAGGGCTCGCCTACGAACGGGCCGATGCTCGCCTGCTGCGCGGCGCCGACGTGCTCGTCGGGCGTCCCGGCGACGCTGCCGCCCGGCTCGGGCAGCGCGCACCCCACTCCGAGGATCGAGGCCAGCATCGCGTAGGATCGTACGAGGCCGAGCCACGTCGCGCCACCCCGGGGCCTGTCGTGAAAATCCGCATCGTGCATGGAACACCTCCACCCGACAGCCCGTCAGGTCGCGAGCGCGCGGACAAGCGTCGCGGGGATGCTTCCGCGAGATGGGTCGGGGGCGTCCGCACATCAACCGAGGAGAACTGCGATGTCGGCGAGCGGTGTCGAGTTACTCGATGGCGTTCGCGTCGTCGGGGCGCACGCATGCGCACGAAGTGGTCCGCGAACAAGCGTCAACGCTTCGCGGCTGGCGCCCGACCTCCGCGGATGCCAACCGCCTCGAGCAGCCACAAAGGTTGGGCTCGATCGCCGCGCGTGGGCTAGGTTCCGCGGCGGTGGGCGACGAGCGGCGACGGCTTTACGGCAAGGTTCGGGGCGCGGTCGCGCTGGCGACCCTCGTCGGTTCAGCGGCGTGTGGCGACACGATGCCGCGCGCGCAGGGCGCGTTTTGCCCGCCCGAGTGTCCGCCCGCGAGCGGCGCGCAGGCCGTCCCTGGCGCGTTCGCGGCGCCCGCGCTCGCCGCGGCCGCTTCGCTCGCGCCGCTCGATCCGAACGCGTGGGACCCGGCCAGCGTGCGGCTCGTGCTCGAGGATCCGCGGCTCGCCATCGCCGCCGCGCTCGTCCAGCGCGAGCAGTACGCGAAGGCGGCCGACGCGCTCGAGGCTGCGCTCGCGGCGCCGCCGGTCGAGCCGCTCGAGCGCGCCGCGTGGCTCTACCAGCTCGGCCACCTGCGCGCCCTCGGCGGAAACCCCGGCGCCGCAGCGAAGGCGTACCAAGCGAGCGCGGCGCTGGGCGGACCGCTCGCCGACTTCGCGCACCTCGAGGCGGCGCAGTGGCTCGAGGGCGCGGGCGCGCACGACGAGGCGCTCGCCGAGGCGAAGAGGGCCGGCGACGACCCTGCGATCGCGAGCGCGCTCGACCTCGTGATCGCCGACGCGTCGAGCGCGAAGGGCGACGCCGAAGCGCTCGCGTCGCACCTCCGGAGCTACCTCGCGCGCGACAAACATCCGCCTCACTGGGCCGAGACGTCGCTGCGACTCGCCGAGGCGCTGCTCGCGAAGCCGAGCGAGGCGCACGCCGAAGAAGCCGTCCGCCTCGCGCGCCGCGTGATCGACGAGTCGCACGGTGGCGCCGGCGCCGGCGCCGCGAAGGACGTCGAGAAGCGCGCGCTCGACTCGATGCCGTTCGACAAGCGCAAGCGCTTCGAGCACCCGTCGAGCGAGGAGTCGCTCGCGCGCGCGAAGAGCCTCGTCGGCTCGGCGCAGTACAAGGAGGCGATCGCCGCCGCGACGAAGCTCCTCAAGCTCCCCGCCGCGAAGAAGGCCGGCGAGCTCGGGTGCGAGGCGGCGATGGTGAAGGGCGACGCGCTCAAGGGCCTGCGGAAGAAGCCCGAGGCGGCCGACGCGTACGGCGCCGCCGCCGAGCTCTGCGCCGGCCGTGATCGCGCCGCCGACGCGCTCTTCAACGCGGGCCGCTCGCTCGCGCAGGCGGGCCGCGGGGTCGAGGCGATGCGCCGCTACGCCGAGCTCGAGCGCGAGTTCCCCGCGCACCGCCTCGCCGACGACGCGCGACTCAAGGGCGCGCTCGCCGCGCTCGACGCGAACGACGAGCCGCGCTTCGAGGACATGCTCGCGAAGATGGCCGACGACTACCCGAAGGGCGACGTCACCGTCGACGGGCTCGTCGCGCTCGCGCTGCACTTCGCCGAAAAAGGCGCGTGGGACAAGGCGATCGCGCCGCTCGAGCGCGCGCTCGCGATCGCGCCGAGGGAGCGCGCGTACTACGCGGCCGGGCGCGTGCCCTACTACCTCGCGCGGGCACACCTCGCGACCGGTCAGGTCGAGAAGGGCGAGGCCGAGCTCGCGCGCGTCATCGCACAGGAGCCGCTCTCGTTCTACATGGCGCTCGCGTACGCGCGCCTCGCCGAGCGAAACCACGCCGCCGCCGACAAGGCCGTCGCCGACGCGATCGCGAAGGAGCCGCGCGCGCCGTTCACGATCGCGAAGGGCGCGTGGCTCGACGACTCGATCTTCGTGCGCGGCATGGCGCTCGCGCGCGAGGGCGACATCAAGGCGTCGGCGGAGCTCGCGCGGCTCGGCTTGCACACGCGCACCGCGCCGCGGGAGGTCGCGTGGGCGAGCGTGTTCCTGCTCTCGAAGGCGGGCTTCACGACGATGAGCCACGGCCTCTTGCGAACGGCGAACCAGGGCAACACGCCGCGCGCGGGCGAGCTCGTCGAGTGGCTCGACCACTGGCCCGTCGGCGCGTGGGAGGCGCCGTGGCAGCTCGCGTTCCCGCGCCCGTTCGAGGCCGTCGTCGCGCCCGCCGCGCAGCGCGAGCACCTGCCCGAGGCGTGGGCCCACGCGATCATGCGCGAGGAGAGCGCGTTCGACGCGCGCGTCGCCTCGCCCGCGAAGGCGTACGGCCTCATGCAGCTCATCGTCCCGACGGCGAAGCGCATGGGCGGCCCCCTCGGCCTGAACCCCGACGAAGAGGCGCTCAAGCACCCGGACGTGAACGTGCCCATCGGCTGCCGCTACCTCGCGTTCCTCCGCGGCATGTTCCCCGACGACCCGCTGCTCGCGATCCCCGGCTACAACGCAGGCGGCAACGCGCCGAAGAAGTGGCTCGCCGAGCGCGGCGCGATGGACTTCGACCTGTGGGTCGAGCGCATCCCCTACGAAGAGACGCGCAACTACACGAAGCGCGTCATCACGAGCCTCGCCGCGTACGAGTTCCTCTACGCGAAGGACAAGCCGAGCGAGGCGCTGCACATGCCCCTCGCCGCGAGCCCCGCGATGCGCGCCGGCCGAGTCGCCCAGGGCGCGACCCCGAGCGACGAGGGCACCGGCGGCGTGATCGAGCCCTGACGAGAAGGCAGCTTCAGGTAGCGCCGCGCGCCGCTTCGAGCAGGGCGGCGAGGCTCACGGGCTTCTGGATCACGGGCACGCCGGGCGGCGCGCGCCTCGGGTCGGCCGTGCAGACGACCACGCGAATGCCGGCGAGCTCCGGATCCTGGCGCATCAGCGCATGTACGGCGGCGCCGTCCAGGATGGGCATCATCATGTCGAGGATGACGACGTCCGGCTTCTTGGGAGCCTGTCGCAATTTCGCCAGGGCGACGCCGCCGTCGCACGCGGTCGAGACGGCGTAGCCCTCGTCCTCGAACAGCTCCCGCAGGGTGTCGCAGATGTCCTCGTCGTCGTCGACCACGAGCACCGTCCTCTGTGCAGCCTCTGACATGCGTGCTCGAAGCTACGCTGTCGGACGCGCTCCGTTACACCCGATGCGGATGTCAGAAGACACCTGACGGGCCCCACGGCGCCCGCGGCTACGGATCGCGCGCGAGCCGTTCGAATGGATCGCAGGCGGCCCATCGCCGCATCGCCGGGGTGTGTTCGCCCAGAATCGACGCAGATTCGCGCGTGGTTCGACGCTTGCTGTGGGGCGGCGCATGACGACCTCCGCCCTTCGGTTCGCGCTCCTCGTCCCCGCGCTGCTCCTCGTCGCGCCGATCGCGACGGTCTCGTGCGTCGGCTCGGACTCGATCACGGACGAGGGCGCGAGCGAGGGCGACGAGGCGATCGCGCGGAGCGACGCCATCGCGCGCGCCGAGCAGTGGGTCACGGCGAAGCTCCAGTACTGCCAGTCGCCGAACGGCGCGCGCGACTACGACTCGGCGTGCTCGTCCACGTGCCACCGCGCGAGCAACGCCGCGTGGGACCCGTACCGATCGGACTGCTCCGGCCTCGTGTCGTGGGCGTGGGGCCTGCCTGCGCCGGGCCGCGTGACGGGCGAGTTCGCGCCGTACGAGACCGACGTCTCGTCGACGATCACCGCGACCAGCCTCCAGCCGGGCGACGCGGTGAACTCCGACGATCACATCATGCTCTTCAAGGCGTGGGTGACGCCGGGCCGCGAGGCGACGTTCATCGAGGAGCCGGGCTGCTCGAGCTCGATGCCGTACGCGCACGAGTTTACGTCGAGCGTCACGACGAGCGGCTCGAGCATCTACATCTCGTACGAGGGCAAGTCGTTCACGGCGATTCGCTACAAGGGCATCTCGGGCGACGTCACGCCGCCGCCTCCCCCGCCCGCGCCGAAGGCCGCGGTCGAGGTCGCGTTCCAGGCGAACACGAGCGACCTGTGGACGACGGGCACCGCCGGCACGAAGGACTGGAAGCTCGGCATGATGACGAGCACGAGCCCCGCGATCGCCGCCGACCCGAGCGGCGGCTACGAGGTCGCGTTCCAGGCCAACACCGGCAACCTCTGGGTCGTCGACAGCGCGGGCGACGGCGGCGACCAGCGCCTCGGCATGATGGCGGGCACGAGCCCCGCGATCACCGCGCTCACGAGCGGCGGCTACCAGGTCGCGTTCCAGGCCAACACGGGCAACCTCTGGACGACGGGCAGCGCGGGCACGAAGGACCTCGGCCTCGGCATGATGCGCGGCACGAGCCCGTCGATCACCGCGCTCTCCGGCGGCGGCTATCAGATCGCCTTCCAGGCCAACACGAGCGACCTCTGGACGACGGGCACCGCGGGCACGAAGGACTGGCGGCTCGGCATGATGGTCGGCTCGAGCCCCGCGATCGCCGGCCTCACGAACGGCTCGTTCGAGGTCGCGTTCGAGGCGAACACGACGAGCCTCTGGGTCGTGAACAGCGCAGGCGGCGGCGGCGATCGCCAGCTCGGCATGTACTCGGGCACGAGCCCGGCCATCACCGCGCTGCCGAACGCGGGCTGGGAGGTCGCGTTCGAGGCGAACACGACGAGCTTGTGGACGACGGGCACCGCCGGCTCGAAGGACTGGGCGCTCGGCATGATGCACGGCACGAGCCCCACCATCGCGACCCTCGCGAGCGGCGCGTATCAGGTGAGCTTCGAGGCGAACACGACGAACCTCTGGACCGTCTCGAGCGCGGGCGGCGGCGGCGACCAGCACCTCGGCATGATGAGCGGCACGGGCCCCTCGGCGAACTGACGCGCGCGGCCTGGATCGTCGGCGCGGCGCGGGATCGACCCCGATCCTCGCCGCGCCGATGCGCGCTTCGAAACGGCCTTATTTCATGGCGATCTCACGACGGCACGGCGTTCGCTCTACGCCTCGAACATGAACGCCAAGCGCCGCTCGAGCCTCTTCGCCTGCCTCCTCCCCGTCGTCGCGATCGCCGCCTCGGGCTGCGCGCAGAGCGAGAGCGTCTCGGGCGAGGACGTGAACCTCGACGGCAACGATCTCGGCGTGCGCCAGGGCGTCGACTACTCGTGGGGCCGCCCGTCGCCGGCCGGCCTCATCGCCGACGGCTACACGTTCGCCGCGCGCTACCTGAGCTACGACACGAGCGGCAAGAGCCTCACGCACGGCGAGGCCGACGCGCTGATCGCCGCCGGCGTCGACATCGTGTGCGTGTGGGAGCAAGGCGCCGACGACGCGCTCGACGGCTACGGCCAGGGCGTCGCCGACGCGCAGGCCGCCGCCGCGCAGGCCGCCTCCGTCGGCATGCCGTCGGATCGTCCGATCTACTTCGCCGTCGACTTCGACGCGCAGGCCTCGCAGCAAGGCACGGTCGACGCGTACTTCGACGGCGTCGCGAGCGTCATCGGCCGCGGCCGCACCGGCGCGTACGGCGGCTACTACCTCATCTCGCGCCTCTTCGACGACGGGCGCATCACGGGGGGCTGGCAGGCCTACGCGTGGTCGTACGGCACCTGGGACGGGCGCGCGCAGGTGCGCCAGGTCGACAACGGCCAGACGGTCGCCGGCGGCAGCGTCGACCTCGACACGGCGATGGTCGCGGACTTCGGCCAGTGGGGCCACGGCGGCGCCGGCGCGCCGTCGCCAAGCGCCGCCGTCGAGGTCGCGTTCCAGGCCAACACGAGCGACCTCTGGACGACCGGCACCGCCGGCACCGTCGACTGGAAGCTCGGCATGATGACGAGCACGAGCCCCGCGATCGCCGCCGACGCGAGCGGCGGCTACGAGGTCGCGTTCCAGGCCAACACGGGCAACCTCTGGGTCGTCGACAGCGCGGGCCACGGCGGCGACCAGCAGCTCGGCATGATGGCGGGCACGAGCCCCGCGATCACCGCGCTCGCCGGCGGCGGCTACCAGGTCGCGTTCCAGGCCAACACCGGCAACCTCTGGACGACGGGCAGCGCCGGCACGCGCGACCTCGGCCTCGGCATGATGGGCGGCACGAGCCCGGCGATCACCGCGCTCACCGGCGGCGGCTACGAGATCGCCTTCCAGGCCAACACGACCGACCTCTGGACGACGGGCGACGCCGGCACCAGCGACTGGAAGCTCGGCATGATGGTCGGCTCGAGCCCCGCGATCGCCGGCCTCGCCGACGGCTCGTTCGAGGTCGCCTTCGAAGCGAACACGACGAGCCTCTGGGTCGTGAACAGCAACGGCGGCGGCGGCGATCAGGGCCTCGGCATGTACTCGGGCACGAGCCCGTCGATCACGGCGTACGGCTACGGCTGGCAGGTCGCGTTCGAGGCGAACACGACGAGCCTCTGGACCACCGGCATCGGCGGCACGAAGGACTGGCAGCTCGGCATGATGGCGGGCACGAGCCCCTCGATCGCGGCGATCCCGGGCGGCTTCCAGGTGAGCTTCGAGGCCAACACGACGAGCCTGTGGACCGTCTCGAGCGCGGGAGGCGGCGGCGACCAGCACCTCGGCATGATGAACGGCACGAGCCCGAGCGGCAGCTGACGCGCGCGAGCCCACGCCGGAGGTTCTTTGATAGAGTCGCCGTCGCCGCATGTTCCAGAGCCCTGCACAGCAGCTCGTCGGCGCGGTGCTCAACGGCCGCTGGCGGCTGCTGCGCCTGCTCGGCGAGGGCGGCATGGGCTCGGTCTTCGAGGCCGACAGCACGCGCGGGGAGGGCCGGCGCGCCATCAAGGTGCTGCACCAGGAGTTCGTGCGCGAGCCCTCGGTGCTCCAGCGCTTCCTCACCGAGGCGACGGCGACGCGATCGCTCACGCACCCGAACGTCGCGCAGGTGCTCGACGCCTCGCAGGCCGAAGACGGCACGCCCTACATCGTGATGGAGCTGCTCGTCGGCACGCCGCTCGGCCGCGCGATGGAGAAGGGCCGCGCGATCGCGCCCGCGCACGCCGCGCCCATCGTGTGGGGCATCCTGCAGGCGCTCGGCGCCGCGCACGCGCAGCGCATCGTCCACCGCGACTTGAAGCCCGACAACATCTTCCTCGTGGCCGACGCGCGCGGTCAGTACGTGCCCAAGGTGCTCGACTTCGGCATCGCGAAGGTGATGGACGCGGCCGGCGGCATGGGCTCGAAGACGCGCACGGGCGTGTTGCTCGGCACGCCGGGCTACATGAGCCCCGAGCAGATCAAGAACTCGAAGGGCGTCGATCCGCGGAGTGACTTGTGGTCCGTGGGCGTCATCTTCTACGAGATGCTCACCGGCTCGCCGCCGTTCCCCGCCGACAACGAGTACGCGCGCCTCACCGCCGTGCTGACCGAGGAGATGCGGCCGATCGAGCGCTACGGCCGCGAGCTCGCGACGTGGAGCACGTTCTTCTCGCGCGCGATCTCGAAGGACCCGGCGCAGCGCTTCCAGTCGGCCGACGAGATGGCGCGCGCGATCACGGCGCTCTCGGCGGTGGCCGCGCCGGCCAAGGAGTGGGGCACGATCAGCCTGCCGTCGCAGATGGCGCCGTCGGTGCGCGACGTCCCGGATCACGCGCTCATGATGCAGACGGCGCCGCAGCGGCAGTACCCGTCGACGCCGCCGCCCGCGATCGTCGCGAGCCAGCCGCCGCCGCCACCCGCGGCCGCGACGCTCCAGGGCGCGAGCAACCCGCCCACGCACGTGAGCGTGCAGAAGCCCGCGGGCACGCCCACGCTCAACCAGGGGACGGCGCTGATCGAGGTGATCGACGCGCCGCCGCTCCGCAGCCCCGGCGTGGCGAGGTGGGTCGTGCTCGTGCTGAGCGTCTTGTGCCTGGGCGTCGGCTTCGCGGCCGGCTTCCTCGTGGCGCGGGGATGAGGCGCGCGTTGGCAGCGATCCTCGTCGGCGCGGCCGCCCTCGTCGGCGCAGATGGATCGGCGGGCGACGCGCGCGCCGACACCGAGCCGCCGCTCGCCGTCGTCGACCTGCACGTCGATGTGCCGTGGCAGGTCCACTACAAGGGCCGCGATCCCGGCCTCGGCGACGGGCAGGCGAGCCTCGCCGCGCTCGAGGCAGGCCACTACGGCGCGATCGTCTTCCCGATCTACCTGCCCGACAAACCGCCGAAGGGCGGCGAGACCACGATCGCCGACGCCGACGCCGTGTTCGCGACGATCGAGAAGATCATCGCGAAGAGCCCCGCGTTCCTGCCGCTGCTCGCGCCGTACGCCGAGCCGGGGCGCATCACGACGTACCTGTCGATCGAGGGCGCGGGGCCGTTCGCGGCCGACGTGACGGCGATCGATCGCTTCATCGCGCGCGGCCTCCGCCTCGTGAGCCCGTGCCACGCCAGCAACACGAAGCTCGCCTCGAGCGCGACCGGGAAGCACACGACGGAGGGCCTCACCGAGCTCGGTCGGCAGTTCGTCGAGCGCGTGTACGCTGGCGGCGCGCTCGTCGACGTGTCGCACGTGTCCGACGCGACGTTCACCGACCTCGTTCCGATCGCGAAGCGGTGGGGCGCGCCCATCGTCGCGACGCACTCGAACGCGCGCGCGCTCGCGAACCAGCCCCGAAACCTGACCGACGAGCAGCTCCGGATCATCGGCGAGACGGGCGGCGTCGCCGGCATCAACTTCCACGCGCCGTTCGTCACGGGCGAGAGCACCGCGACGCTCGACGACGTCGTGAAGCAGATCCTCTACATGGCGAAGATCGCAGGCAAGGAGCACGTCGCCGTCGGCAGCGACTTCGACGGCGGCATCCGCCCGGCCGACGGGCTCGACGACGCGTCCACATTCCCGAAGCTCGCGCGCGCGCTCGAGGCCGCCGGGATGAGCCGCGACGACGTGCGCGCCGTCTTCGGGTTGAACGCGCTCCGCGTCCTCGGCTGGCGCTCGCCGAAGCACCTCGCCGAGCAAGCCGCGAAGCGCTGACGCGTCAGCGCGGACTACGGCCCGCGCCAGCCGAGCCGCCTGCGTCGATGCGCGCGACCTCAGCGTCGATCCAGCGCTGCACCTGCCTCGGGAACGGCCACATCCAGCCGTAGTCCGGCCCGGTGAAGCGCGAGACGATGCGCGCGTGGAGCGCGGGATCGCGCGCGGCAGCGGGTCCGCCGAGCGCGGCCGACGCGCGGAGCGTCTCGGCGTACGCCTCCCACTCGAGGCGCGCGCGCCCGTAGGCGAGGCCCGCCGGCAACGGCAAGAGGCCGTACACGATCGCCATGACGAACCAGCCGTAGCGCTCGAACTGCGCGACGTGCACGAGCTCGTGGCGGAGCAGGCGCCACGCGTCGCCGGGCGTCCAGTCGTCCCAGTCGTCGGGCACGTAGATCGTGTGGCCGAGCGTGGTCACGTAGTGCGTGAGGTAGGTGCGCTGTCCGCCGAGCGTGAGCCAGTAGAGGACCTTCGCCGCGGCGCGCTGGTGCCACACGCCCGACTTCTTGACGATGCGCACCGGCCGCGCGCGGCTCGCGAGGTCGCGGAGCAGCTCGCGGTAGAGCTCGGCCGGATCGGGCACGGGCGAGAGCATACGACGCGGGTCAAGGATAGAGCAGCGCGGGCGCGCGACGACGCTCGAACGCGGCGAGATCGGCGGCGCTGATCGCGTCGATCTCGACGACGGTCGCGCCGCGCGTGAGCGCGTCGAACGCGGCGCGTCGCCCGAGCATCGGCAAGAGGCCGCCCGCGCGAAGCGCTGCGCCCTGCGATCGAACCAGCGCGCGCGCGATCGCGAGGCCGACGTCGACCGGGCGCAGCGCGGCGCGATCGACGACCGTGAGCGCGACGCCGCGGCACGGCTCTCCTTCGAACGGCGCGGCCTTCGGCGTGAACGTCGTCGGCGCCGCGCGGACGCCCGGGAGCGCCTCGTCGGCGAGCGCGCGCGACAGCGCCGCCGCGTCGATCCACGGCGCGCCGACGAGCTCGAATGCGTGATCCGTGCCGCGCCCCACGCTCACGT
>DASYCF010000023.1:0-9568 GCA_036500365.1 Byssovorax sp. | reverse complement strand
TCGAGCTCGAGCAGCCCGGCTCCTCGATGAACGTCGCGCGCGTGTGGCCCGAGACCCACTTCTTGAACAGCATCACGTGATCGCTGTTGTTGATCGCGTCGCCCGGGGCGAGGTCGGTCGCCTCGATGGTCTTCGTGATGTCGGTCTCGTAGGGCGCGAACTGGAGCGTCGTCCTGCCGGGCGCCGGGAGCTTCCACGCCCACGAGACGAGCCCGGAGCAGTCCGAGCGATAAGGGTCCCACGCCGGGTCCGAGTGGCGCTCGCACGTCGACGAGCACGCGGCGTCGTAGTCGCGCGCGTGGTTCGCAGACTGGCAGTAGTGCAGCTTGACCGAGACCCACTCCTCGGCGCGCGCGATCGCGTCGGACGCGGAGATGGCGTCGTCGCCCTGGTCGGCCTGCTCGGACGAGTCGACCGTCGTCGTCGACGCGCACGACGCGCCGAGCCCCGCGACGGCGAAGACGACGAGCGAGGCGGCGAACAGCGGGCGGCGCGTGGCGTGGTGGCTCATGTGCGATCTCCTGTGCTCCTGCGCCGGCCGTTAGCGAGAACGGTGCCAGCGCCCTCGCCGTGAGACTCGAGGGCCGAATCGCGCGCGCGAACGCGCGAAGGACCGCGGGCGATCCGTCGCCTGGATCCCGCGTGGACCAGCGTCGATCAGCGCCAGAACGGCGTCGCGCGGGCGGCGATGACGGCGTTGGCGCGATCGAACGCTTCGCGCCCACGGAGCGGCGCGAGGAGCGGACAGCGGCCGAGCCATCGCACGTCGATCATCGAGGCCTGCGCCGCGTCCTCGACGGCGACGAGCGCGCCGTCCGCGTCGCCGAGCAGCGCGTGGACCTCCGCGCGGAGCTGGTGCACGAGCGCGAGGTAGCGCTTGTTGCGGCCGGCGACAGCGAGCTCGGCGACGCGCGCGTCGATGTCGCCGAGCGGGCGCGCGCGGAGCGCGACCTCCCCCGCGACCCGCAGGATGCCGCCTCCCGCGCTGTGCTGCGCGATGCGCTCGACCTCCCGTGCGACGCGGTCGATCGCACCCCGCCACAGCGCGAGGCGGAGGCGCACCTGGCGGAGGCCGAGGTGGGTCGGCAGGACGCGCGCCTCGATCGCGTCCATCGCGGCGTCGCACGCGGCGTGATCCCCGTCGAGCGCGTGCTCCTGCGCGAGCATGAGCGGCGCGCCGACGAGCGTCGGATCGAGATCGATCGAGAGGCGCAGCCTGCGGAGGCCCTCGTCGCGACGCCCCGCCTCGCACTGGAGCATGCCGAGCGTCTCCTGCGCGTCCGCGTAGGTCGGCGCGATGTCGAGCGTGCGCTCGAGCTCGTCGGCCGCGCGCGCGAAATCACCCACGTGCCCCGCCTCGAGCGCGGCCGCGAGGTGCGTCTCCGCGAGCTCGGGCGCGCGCGCGAGGGCGTCGGCCACGCGCGCCTCGACGAGCCGCTTGAGCGAGCCGTCGGGGTCGTCCGCGATGAACGACTTGCGCAGCGTCGCCATCGCGAGGTGCGCATAAGCGGGCGAGAAGTCGGGCGCGCGCGCGATGCAGCGCGTGAACGCCTGACACGCCTCCTCGAGCGCGTCGACGTTGGCGAGCCGCAGGTATTTCCGGGCGCTGAAGTACGCGGACACGACGTCCTCCGGAGCGCCGCCGTGGCGCTGCAGGACGCTGATCTCGACGCGCAGCTCCTCGGCGACGCGGCGCGCGATCGACTCCGCGGCGGCGAGCGCGTCGTCGACGCGCACCTCGACGCGATCGCTCCAGAGCTGCACGCCGCTCGCGGCGTCGAGGAGGCGCGCGGTCACGCGCAGGAGATCGCCCTCGCGCGCGACGACGCCGTCGATGACGACGTCGGCCCCGAGCGCGCGGCGCACGGCGATCGGATCGCGGTCGTCGCGGAACCGCGCCGTCGCGCCAGACGAGAACACGCGGAGTCCACGCGTCCGCGCGAGCTGGTCGACGAGCTCGTCGGTGAACGCGTCGCCGACGTCCCTGTGCTCGGTCGGCCCGCGGTAGCGCAGCGGAAGCACGGCGAGCGATCGCTCCTCGTCCGGCAGTGATCGACACGGCGTGCGCGTCGTCCGCGCGCCGCTCGAGACGGGCCCGGTCGTCGCGAGCGGGCTCCTCGCCGCGCTCGGCTCCGCTAGGGCGCGCGCGCTCACCGTCGACGCCTCGACGAACGCGTCCGCCGCCTCGAGGGCGCCTTCGCCGAGCGCGCGGAGCTCACCCGCGACGTCGGCGGCGCTCCGCGGACGCGACGCGGGATCGGGCGACAGGAGGCGCGCGATGATCGCGGCGAGCTTGGGGGACACGGACGCGCGATCGAGGAGCTTCTTCGCCGACGCGCCGCGCGGCGGGAGGGCGCCGGTGAGCATCTCGTAGAGCGTCAGCCCGACGGCGTAGATGTCGACGCGCTCGTCGACGCCCGCGTTCGCGGCCTGCTCCGGCGCCATGTACGACGGCGTGCCGATCGCGCCGACGGTGAGGCCCGAGTCCTCCTCGAGGGCGCGCGCGATGCCGAAGTCGGTGATCACGAGGCGCCCGCGCGGATCGACGAGCACGTTGCCCGGCTTGAGATCGCGGTGCACGACGCCGGCCGCGTGCGCGGCGGCGAGGCCGTCGAGGAGATCGCACGCGTAGGCGACGGCGCGCGCCGCCGGGAACGGCGCCTCGGCGCGCATGAGCGCGCGCAGCGTGCCGCCCTCGACGAGCTCCATCGTGAGGAACGTGCGCCCGTCGTGCTCGCCGAGGTCGTAGACGCGCGCGACGTTCGGGTGCGTGACGCGGCGCGCGAGCCGCACCTCTTGACGAAACCGCGCGAGGGCGGCCGCGGCGTCGGCGCCCTCGAGCGGCGTCAGCACCTTGAGCGCGACCACCTCGCCGACGGAGCGATCGCGCACGCGATAGACAGAGCCCATGCCGCCGCGGCCGATCGACGCCTCGACCTCGTAGCGCCCGGCGAACAAGGCGCCGGGCGCAAGCTCGCTCGTCTCGGCCGGCTCCGCCATCGAGCCCGGCATCGTATGTCGCGGCCGCGGACCGCGGTGAACATTCGCGGCGGTTGCGCCGTGCGCGGCGCGATGCGACGAGCGGCCGATGAAGCGCACGAGGCAGGTCCGTGGCCGCGAGATCCCGGCGATGTTCTACGGCACCGCGTGGAAGGAGGAGCGCACGAAGGAGCTCACGCTGCGCGCCCTCCGCGCGGGCTTCCGCGCCATCGACACGGCGAACCAGCGCAAGCACTACCACGAGGCCGGCGTGGGCGAGGCGGTCGCCGAGTTCCTCGCCGAGGGCGGCGCGACGCGCGAGGAGCTCTTCCTCCAGACGAAGTTCACGTACGCGAGCGGCCAGGACGAGCGCCTGCCTTACGACCCGAAGGCGCCCATCGAGGATCAGGTGCGGCAGTCGTTCGCGAGCTCGCTCGAGCACCTCGGCACCGATTACGTCGACTCGCTCGTCCTGCACGGGCCCGCGCGGCGCGAACAGCTCATGCAGCTCGATCTGCGCGTATGGAAGGCGATGGAAGAGCTCCTCGACGCAGGCAAGGTGCGCGCGCTCGGCGTCAGCAACGTCACGCTGCGCCAGCTCACCGCGCTCTCGCGCGACGCGCGCATCAAGCCGACGTTCGTGCAGAACCGCACCTTCGCGCGCGAAGGTTGGGCGCGCCCGATCCGCGTCTTCTGCCGCGACTACGGCCTCGTGTATCAAGGCTTCTCGTGGCTCACGGCCAACAAGCGCGAGCTCGAGAAGCCCGAGGTGGCCGAGATCGCGAAGCGCCTCGGCGCGACGGTGCCGCAGGTCGTGTTCCGCTTCGCGCTCGAGGGCGACGCCATCCCCATCACGGGCACGACGAGCGACGAGCACATGAAGGAGGACCTCGCCGCGTTCGACCTCGAGCTGACGGCGGGCGACATGCGCGTCGTCTCGACGCTCGGCGGTCCGCCGCCGCCGACGCCGCCGCGACCCGCGGAGTAGCGCGCCGCGGCGGGCGCGAGCCGCGTGATCCGCGCGGAATTTGCGGCGCAAATCTCCTTTCGGGTCCGCATCGCAAAGGCTATGGTCCGCCCCGTCTCATGAGCACCCTCGCCATGCCCTCGGGTCGGCCCGCCAACGTCAACGATCCGCTCGAGGCCGCCGTCGCGCGGCGCCCCGACGACGTGGAGGCGGGCGACGTCGTGCGCCTCCTCGGCGAAGACGGCGCGATGCGGCCCGGCAAGGAGCCGCCGATCTCCGTCGCCGACGCGGCGAGCCTCTACGAGTCGATGGTGCGCGTGCGCCTGCTCGACGACCGCCTCGTCAAGCTCCAGCGCCAGGGCCGCATCGGCTTCCACATCGGCTCGCTCGGCGAGGAGGCGTCGATCCTCGGCAGCGCGTTCGCCCTCCGCGAGCAGGACTGGATCTTCCCCTGCTACCGCGAGTTCGGCGCCGCGCTGCTCCGCGGCATGCCGCTCCAGCGCTACATCGACAACATGTTCGGCAACGTCGACGACCCGGCGAAGGGCCGCCAGATGCCGGACCATTACTGCTACCGCAAGGCGAAGTTCACGAGCGTGAGCTCGCCGATCGGCACGCAGATCACGCAAGCCGTCGGCTTCGCCTGGGGCGCGAAGATCAAGAAGGACGACCTCGTGACGCTCACGTACTTCGGCGAGGGCGCGACGAGCTCGAACGAGTTCCACAACGGGATGAACTTCGCCGGCGTCTTCAAGACGGCGACGGTCTTCTTCTGCCGCAACAACGGCTGGGCCATCAGCGTGCCGACCGAGCGGCAGACCGCGAGCGCGACGTTCGCGATCAAGGGCGAGGCGTACGGCATCCCCGGCGTGCGCGTCGACGGCAACGATCTCTTCGCCGTCATCGCCGTCACGCGCGACGCCGTGCAGCGCGCCGCCCGCGGCGACGGGCCGACGCTCATCGAGGCGATGACCTATCGAATCTCCGGCCACTCCACGAGCGACGACCCGAAGGCCTATCGGCCCGACGCGTGGCTCGACCCGTGGAAGCAGAAGGACCCCATCGCGCGCCTCCGCCGCTTCCTCGACCGAGAGGCCCAGTGGAGCGACGCGAACGACGCCGAGATCGAGCGCAAGGCCGACGCCGACGTGAAGGCCGCGATCGACGCGTCGGAGCACAAGGCGCTGCCGGACGTCGACTCGATGTTCGAGGGCGTCTACGCCGAGCTGCCCTGGCACCTCGTCGAGCAGCGCGAGCTCCTCCGCCGGACGCCCCGCGCCAAGAAGCACTGACCGACCACGCAACGACGATAGCGCTCCTCCGGAGAGGTTCGACACATGCCGCAGATGAACATGGTCCAGGCCATCAACGACGCGCTCCGCCTCGAGATGCGGCGCGACGATCGCGTGGTCGTGCTCGGCGAGGACGTCGGCAAGGTCGGCGGCGTCTTCCGCGTCACCCAGGGCCTCTTCGACGAGTTCGGCGACGACCGCGTCGTCGACACCCCGCTCAGCGAGGGCGGCATCATCGGCGCCGCCATCGGCATGGCGCTCTACGGCCTCGTTCCCATCCCCGAGATCCAGTTCGCCGACTTCATCTTCCCCGCCTACGACCAGATCGTGAGCGAGCTCGCGAAGTACCGCTATCGCTCCGGCGGCGAGTACCCGGCCAAGCTGGTGATCCGCACGCCGGTCGGCGGCGGCATCCGCGGCGGCCACTACCACTCTCAATCGCCCGAGGCGCAGTTCATCCACGTCGCCGGTCTCAAGGTCGTCTGTCCGTCGAACCCCGCCGACGCGAAGGGCCTGTTGCTGGCCTCGATCCGCGATCCGGATCCGGTGATGTTCTTCGAGCCGAAGCGGGTCTATCGCGCGGCGAAGGGCGAGGTGCCCGAGGGCGACTACACCGTCCCGATCGGCAAGGCCGCCGTCGTGAAGGAGGGCAAGGACGTCACCATCGTCACGTGGGGCGCCATGCTCTACGAGTCGCTCGACGCGGCGGCGCAGGCCGGCCAGCAGGGCGTCGACGTCGAGGTCGTCGATCTGCGCACGCTCTGGCCGCTCGACATCGAGACGGTGATCGCCAGCGTGAAGAAGACGGGCCGGCTCGTCGTCGTGCACGAGGCGCCGAAGAGCTGCGGCTTCGGCGGCGAGATCGTCGCGCTCGTGAACGAGAAGGCGTTCCTCCACCTCGAGGCGCCGCCCGTGCGCGTCACCGGCTTCGACACGCCGTTCCCCTACACGCTCGAGAACGAGTACCTGCCGCTCTCGAACCGCATCTTGCCCGCGCTGCTCGAGACGGCGAAGTACTGAGGCCCCGATGAGCACGTACGAATTCAAGCTGCCCGACATCGGCGAAGGCGTCGCCGAGGGCGAGATCGTCAAATGGCTCGTCGCCGTCGGCGACCGCGTGGAGCACGACCAGCCGCTCGTCGAGGTCATGACCGACAAGGCCACGGTCACCATCACGTCGCCGAAGGCGGGCACGATCGCGGAGCTCCGCGGCGGCGTCGGCGCGATCGTCCCCGTGCACGCGGTGCTCGTCGTGTTCGATCTCGGCGGCGCAGGCGCGAAGCCGGCCACGACTGCGGCCGCGCCCGCGCCGGCCGCAGCGGCGAAGTCGAGCGAGCCCGCGGCGACGGCGGTCGGCGACATCCGCGAAGACCTGCCGGGGATGAGCCTCATGCGCGCCGCGAGCCCGCCGCCTGCCGCCCCTGCGCACCAGAACGGCAAGACGAATGGAGTCACGCCCGCGTACTTCAACGCGAAGCCGCTCGCGACGCCGGCGACGCGCAGGCTCGCGCGCGAGCTCGGCGTCGACCTCCGCGCCGTCGCGCCGACGGGCGCGAACGGCCGCGTGACCAAGGACGACGTGCGCGGCCTCGCCAAGGGTCACGCGCACGCGCCCGAGGGCCCCGCGCACCTCCACAATCAGTTCGCCGACCATGTGCCCGCGCGCCTCGAGCACGTCGAGACCGAGGCGCGATCCACCGCTCCTGTCGCGTCGGAGGCCGCGCCCGCGCGCGCTCCCCAGCGCATCGCCCCGCTCGCGGGCGACGGCGCCGCGCTCGAGCAGCGCACCCCGCTCCGCGGCGTGCGCAAGCGCATCTTCGAGGGCATGAGCCGGTCGAAGCACACGGCCGCGCACTTCACGTTCGTCGAGGAGTGCGACGTGACCGCGCTCAAGGCGCTGCGCGAGCGCCTGAAGCCCGCGGCCGAGAAGGCCGGCGTCAAGCTTACGTTCCTGCCCTTCTTCGTGAAGGCCGTCGTCGCCGCGCTCAAGCGCCACCCGTCGCTCAACTCGGCCTTCGACGAGGCCACGCAGGAGATCGTGGAGCGCCGCGTCTATCACATCGGCGTGGCCTCGGCGACGGAGGCCGGGCTCATCGTGCCGGTGGTCCGCAACGCCGATCGCAAGAGCGTGCTCGACATCGCGCGCAAGATCGCGGACCTCGGCGCCGACACGAAGGCCGGCAAGGTGAAGCCCGAAGACCTCGGCGGATCGACGTTCACGATCACCTCGCTCGGCGCCCAAGGCGGCCTGTTCGCGACGCCGATCCTGAACTTCCCCGAGGTCGGCATCCTCGGCATCCACCAGATGAAGCAGAAGCCCGTCGTGAAGGACGGTCAGATCGTGATCGGCGACGTCATGCTCCTGTCGCTCTCGTTCGATCACCGCATCATCGACGGCCACGTCGGCGCCGCGTTCGCGTACGAGATCATCGGCTACCTCGAAGATCCGGATCGCCTCTTCCTCGAGATGGCCTGAGCCTCAGCGACGCCGTCACAGACCGATCGACGCGCGCCCGAGCCCAACCCTGCCCTGAGCCCGAACACGAGCCGAGCCGAGCCCGCGGCCGCTCAGGGCATCGGGTAGTCGTGCGGGGCGTACCCCGCGGCGCTCGCGTACTGGAAATACGTCGTCAGCACGAGGTTCACATAGTCGGTGTTGTACTGCATGCAACCCATCGTGCTCCCGTAGTTCGCGTAGTTGCCGAGGGCCATCAGCGTGTACTGGTCGGTCGTGCAGCCTGGGAATTGCTGCTCGACTTGATGCCGGTTGTCGTTCAGGCCGCCGATGCCGATCTCGATGTTGACGCTCGGGTTGAAGACGCTCGTCGCCCAGTCGGCCTGCGACGGATCCATCTCCATGTCGGGCTGGCCGTTCGAGCCGATGCACGGCTGCACGAGCGGGCCTCCGCACGCGGGCACGACCTGCATGAGGCCGTAGCAGCCGGACTCGTCGACCGTCCAACCGGAGGGCGTGCCGCACGGGTCGTTCGTGCACGCGATCGCGTCCTCGTCGAAGCGCGACTCGTTGTACATGACCGCCTTGAAGAGCATCGGGTCGGGCTCACCGAAGTGCGCCGACCAGCTGAGGACGTCGCAGTCGAACGCGTCCGCGCTGACGCCGGTCTGCATCGCGACGATGCCCGTCGTCAGCGGGTCGCTCGCGCAGTCCCCGCCGCCTGCGCCGGTCGACACCGAGCTCGACGTGGACGTGGACGTGGAGGTCGACGTCGAGCTAGCCGCGTCGCCGCCGCCGCCGGTCGTCGTGTCACCCGAGCCGCTGCACGCGGCGACGAAGAGCGCGAGCGCGGCAGCGACTGCGAAGCGAGCTTGCCTCATGCGCCGAGTAGAGCACGCGGCGCGCGCGCCCGGGAGTCACCACCAGGGCTCGCGGCAGCCCGCGGAGTCGGCGGCGCTCGACAGCGAGCTCGACGCGGCGTTCGCGGCGCCGGTGCGCGCCGTGTCGAAGCCGTCCCACGCGACGGAGGCCTGCGCGAGCGCGGCGTCGAGCTCGGCCGCGAGCTGCTGCGCGCGCCCGTTCGCGCACGCCTCGAGGCCGAAGCCGCAGCTCACGAGCGCGCCCTTCGCGCGCTGCAGCGTCTTCTCGGCGTCGGCGCACGCGCCGAGGAAGCCGCTCGCGGCGGACTCCGCCTTGCGCACCGAGCCGGCGTCGACGCGCCGCGGAGCCGCGCTGCCCGTCGGATCGAGCGCGTCGAGGTACGCGCCCATCGCCCGCGGGAAGAGCGCGCGCGTGTCGACGCGGCCCGCGGCCGACGCGGCGCCGGCCTTCACGTCGCCCCGATCGTCGACGTCGGCGAGGGCGCGCGAGCGGCCGCGCACGAGCACGCCGCCCGCGTCGGGCGAGCCGCGCCCGGCCGCGGCGCGCTTCGCCCGTCCGAGCTGCGTGAACAGGCCGACGAGCGACGCGTCGTGCGCGGCGAGCGCGGCCGCGGCCGACGGGCGCTTCAGCGACGCCTCGGCCGCGCCGAAGGCCGTTCGAAGGCTCGCGAGCGCGGACGCCATCGCCCCGGCCGACGCGCCTGCGTGTCCGGCGCGCTCGATCGCCTGCCCGACGACGGCGTACGCCTCCTTGTCCTTCGCGAGCACCTCGCCCATCGCGACGAGCGTCGGGAAGCGCGCGGTGAAGCGCGCGTCGTCGGGGAAGGCGAGCGCGCCGAGGCGCACCTCGATCTTCGCGCCGACCTTGAACGCGCGCGCGTACACGACGTCGCCGTTCGAGCACGCGCGGCGCTTCGCGCGGTAGTCGTCGAGCGAGGTCGGCCGGTCGCCGCACACGCTGACGACGACGCCCGAGCCGTCCGACAGCACGACG
>DASYCF010000022.1:0-4365 GCA_036500365.1 Byssovorax sp. | reverse complement strand
TGCGCCTGCCACCCGCCGTCGAGCCGCTGACCGACGACGTGCGTGATGCGATCGCCGGGCAGGTCCTCGTGCGCCGCGTTCCAGCCGCCCTCGATGTCGGCGAACCACACGCCCGCGCCGCGAACGCCGCGGCGCCACGCGGCCGGCGCGTCGATGCCCTGCGGGGCCGCGCCGAGGTAGCCCTGGTACGACTCGAACGACGGCGTCTTGACGGGGCAGCTCGGGTCGTCCGCCATGCGCGCCTCGACGGGCAGCTCGGCCGTCGGCGCGACGAACCCCTCGTCGATGTCTTGATCCGAGGCGAGCGCGGCGAGCGTCGCGTCGAGGTGATCGCGCGGGACGACGACGCGGATCCAGCGCGCGCGGACGTCGCGCGACGTGTACGCGCCGACGCGCGAGAACAACGGCGAGACGACCGCGCCCTCGAGCGTCGTCGGCAGGCCGGCGCCGTAGCTCAGGCGCGCGTGGATCTCGACGTTGTCCGGAGGCGCGCGCACGGGTCGGGCGCTCCCGACGTCGGTCGGCCGCGCGATCCACGTCGACGCCGCGCCCGCGGCCAAAGCGAGCGCCGCGACGGCGACGGCGCGCCTCCCATGAGCTCCCCCGATGCGCATCGACGGAGCCTAATCGACGCCCGCGGTCGCGCAAGCGAGGGCCGTCACGCGCCCGGCAGGCCGCGGAGCATGCGCTCGTGCCAGAAGAGCATCTCGAGGCCGCCGGCGCCGCGGTTCCACGCGTAGCCGTGCTCGCCGGGGACGACGACGAGCTCGTGCGGCACGTTGTCTTGCGCGAGGCGCGCGGCGATCGCCTCGACGGCCTCGCGAAAGACGTCTTTGTCGGTCGTGACGAGGCGGAGCTTGATCGGCGCGCGCGCCATCGCCCTCTGCGCGAGGTCGCTCCACATGGGCGCCTCGTCGGCCTTGACCGCAGGCTGGAGGGCGCCGACGGACGCGAACACGTCCGGCCGCCCGAGGCCGACAAGAAGCGCGAGGCGGCCGCCCATGCTCACGCCGTCGATGCCCGTGCGCTCGCGCGCGGCGGTCGCCTTCGCCTCGGCGCGGGCCTTCGGGAGCAGCGCGTCGACGACGAACGCCTGGAACGCGTCGGCCCGATCGGGCTGCCACGGCGCGTACGGGCAGGCGACGGTCATGCCCGCGTACGCCTTGTCGGCGAGCAGCGCGTTGATGCGCGCGAGCCTCGCCGCGTCGACCACGTCGCCGAGGTCGGCGCTCGTGATCGGCGGCGCGTGCAGGCGGCGCTCGAGGCGATCGAGCTCGTACTCGATCGGCCAGGCGCGCGCGCCGATCGTCGTCCCGTTGCCCGACTCGCCGCGGCCGTGCAGCGCGACGAGGACCGGCTTGTCCGCCGCGGCGTCGGGCACGAGCACCATGGCCGCCTCGCCGTCGGGCAGGCCGGCGGGCGCGTCGAACGCGAGATCACGCCAGCTCGTCGACTTCTCCTTCTCGACGCGCGCCTGATCGTCGGGCGCGTGCGGGCCGGCGGTGGACGCGCCCGACCTCGACTTGCACGCCGCGAGGGCGAGCGACGCGAGGAGCCCGAGCGTCTTGCGTCGCGCGACGTCCACGGCGCGAGAGCTTACGCCGAGGTCGCGCGCCGTGCCCGCGTGGTACTTTCACGGCATGAAACATCGGATCCCCCACGCGATCGCGGCGATCGCGGCGCTCTCTGCGCTCACCGCGTGCAGCTCGAAGGAGCCTGCGCAGGCGAGCGCGAGCGCGTCCGGCGCCGCGAGCGCGACCCCACACGCGGCGGCCGAGCACGAGCTCGCCGAGCTCACGGTCGACGAGGTCGAGGCCAAGATCGCCAAGAACGACGGGCACGTCTTCGTCTACGACAACAACAACGACGACATGTACGCGTCGGGCCACGTGCCCGGCGCGAAGCACCTCGCGATCAGCGAAATTCCCGCGTCGGCGTTCCCGGTCGACAAGGCGGCGACGCTGATCTTCTATTGCGCAAACGCCCACTGAACGGCTTGCCACACCGCCGCGGTCGCGGCGAAAAAGCTGGGCTATGCGAACGTCTTCATCATGCCTGCCGGCATCAAGGGCTGGAAGGCAGCAGGGAAGAAGGTGGAGACGTAGGCAATCGTCGAGAAGCTCCGCGCGCGCGTCGCGACGACGCCGCGCGGGGCCGTCAGACCTTCTCGGTGCCGACCTTGCCGAGCAGGCCCGAGGGCTTCACGAGCAGGACGCCGATGAGGACGATGAAGACGAGCACGTCTTGGAGGCCCGAGTACGGCGTGAGCTTCGTGAGCTCGCCGAGGATGCCGATGAGCACGCCGCCGAGCATCGCGCCGACGATGTTGCCGATGCCGCCGATGACCGCGGCGACGAAGGCGCGCGTGCCGATGACGACGCCCATCGTCGGGTAAGCCTGCGACTGATCGAGGCAGTAGAGGACGGAGCCGAGCGCCGCGAGCATCGACCCGACGAGGAACGTGAGCGAGATGATGCGGCCCGTGCGCACGCCCTGGAGTCGCGCCGCCTCGATGTTCACGCTGAGCGCGCGCATCGCCTTGCCCGTCCACGTCCGTTGAACGAAGAGGTGCAGCCCCGCCATCACGACGATCGCCGCGAAGAAGATGATCGTGCGCGTGTACTGGATCGGGATGAGCTGCGGATAGCCGCGGTAGCGCGCCGTGAAGAGCAGCTGGGCGAAGTTCTGGAGGAACACGCTCATGCCGAGCGCCGTCACGAGCGGGGTGATCCGCGCGTTCGCGCTGTTGCCGCCGCGCGCGCGGAGCGGCGCGTAGGCGACGCGCTCGACGAGGACGCCGAGCGCGCCGGCCAGCAGCATCGCGCCAAGCGTCCCGAAGACGCCGGCGACGATCGGCGACGCCTGCCCGCCGAGCCCCGTGATGAGGAAGAGCCCCGCGAACGCGCCCATCATGAAGATCTCGCTGTGCGCGAAGTTGATGAGCTTCAGGATGCCGTAGACCATCGTGTAGCCGAGCGCGACGAGCGCGATCATGGCGCCCTGCGCGAGGCCGGTGATCAAGGCGTTGAAGAGCTCGGTCATCGTTCGGTGCCGCACGTTACCGAAAACGCGTCGACAGAGCGCAGATTCTCGTTGCCGGCGGCCGCGCCTTGACCGCAGCTGCGGCGTGCCGGTCTCCTCTCGGCATGTCCACGCGCGCCATCGGCCTCTTCGTCGTCGCCTCGATCGCGGCTTGTGGGGGCGCCGATCCGGCTCCCGTCGCCGTCGCGCGTCCGCCCGCGAACGCGACACCGTCGGTCGCGCCCCTGGAGCCGAGGCGCGTCACCGTCGCGGTCGACACGCCGATGACGACGGCCTCCGGGTCCACGTTCGTCGCGCCGAAGGGCTGGACGGTGATCACGAGCGTCGACGGCGTGGTGCTCGAGGCGCCCGATCAAGACGCCAGCGTGACGTTCGTCGAGCGCCGCGAAGCGGACGGCGCCGCCGCGATCGCAGCAGCGTGGAGGACGCTGCGCTTCGATAGCCATCTGACCCCCGAGAAGATCACGACGTGGCCCGGCCGCGGCGGTTGGGACGCTTCGACGTTCGTCGACTATCCGGAAGGACCCGGGACCGATCGCTTCGCCGCGCTCGCCCGCCGCAAGGGCGACGTCTGGTTCGTCACGCTGACCGCAGGGCACGTCGCGAGTCTCGGCGATCGCCGCGCCGAGCTCCGCGTCGCGCGTAACGGCTTCCGCGCGAAGGGCGTCGTCGACGAGAGCTTTCGCGACATGAAGGGCCACGTGCTCGACGCTGCGCGCCTCGCGAAGCTCGAGGCCTTCGTCGAGGAGGGCCGCCGTGCCTTTCAGATCCCCGGCGTCGCGGTCGCGGTCGTGCAAGGCGGCAAGATCGCCTTCGCGAAGGGCTTCGGGGTGAAGGCGCTCGGCAAGCCCGCCCCCGTGACGGCCGACACGCTCTTCCGCGTCGCGTCGACGACGAAGCCGCTCACGTCGGCGATGATCGCGGCGCTCGTCGGCGAGGGCCGCTTCTCGTGGGACACGCGCGTGACCGAGCTCTACCCGGGCTTCGCCGTCGCCGACGCCGAGCTCACGAAGCGGCTGACGATGCGCGACATGCTGTGCGGCTGCACGGGCATCCCGTACGACGACCTCGGCACCGGCTTCGCCTACGTGGGCGTCACGGGCGAGCAGGTCCTCGCGCGGATGCACGGCCTCGCGCCGACGGCGGGCTTCCGCGAGCGGTTCCAGTACGCGAACACGATGGTCGCCGCCGCCGGCTACATCGCGGCGCACGCGCGCTACCCGAAGCTCTCGCTCGGCGACGCTTACGACCGCGCGATGCGCGACGAGCTCTTCGGCCCGCTCGGCATGCGCGCGACGACGTTCGACTCGAAGGCTGCGCTGC
>DASYCF010000021.1:0-12861 GCA_036500365.1 Byssovorax sp. | reverse complement strand
GCGTGCAAGCGCTGCTCGGCGGCGCGGTGGCGCGCGACGCGAAGCGCGTCGACGACGCGCGCGTGTGAGACGTCGCCTCGCGAGCGCGTCGCTTCGGCGACGCGCTCCGGGGGAAGTGTTCGATCCCCCAAGCGAATCCTTCGCCTCCGACAAATCCCCAAAATCATGGGGAAATACGTTGTTCGCCCCAGGGGAAATCCTATTGTCCTTCTCCTCGACAGCGCGAGCGAGACAGCGCCGCTGCGACGACAAGGAGTCAGCCATGGACGCGACGAGCACCGTCGCGCGCGCCGAGTCGCGCGCGCTTTCCAAGACCTTCATCGACCACATCGACGCCGCCTCGGTCGCGGCCGCGAAGCTCGCCAGGCGTGACGCCGAAGCGAAGCGCGCGATGGCAGCTGCGAGCGTCGTCGCCCTCGGCGCCACGCTCGGCGGCCTCGGCGTCCGCGTCCTCGACGCGCGCGTGGTCTTCGGCGACCTGCTCGCGAGCGCCGCGAACAAGTTCGTCGCCTTCTGCGTCGACGGCGAGAGCATCCACATCCCCCGCGCGAAGCTCGCCGAGGTCGGCCGCGTGCTGCGCCGCAAGTCCGACCTCGTCGTCACCGTCGACACGTCGGCGCTGCGCATCCGCTGGAACGCCGGCCGCGGCGGCCTGAACCTCGTCGGCCGCGTCGTCACGAACCTCGACCGCGAGGTGACGTTGAACGTCGTCTTCCCGCACCTGTCGATCCTCGCGCCCGAGCCGCCCATCGTCGAAGCGCCCCCGGTCGCGCCGCGCGTGAAGGCCGCCGACGAGCAGGTCGCGTGCGCGCCGCTCGTCGCGTGCGAGCTCGCCGCGCCCGCGCCTTGCCCGCGCGCCACGACGCGCTGGCACGCGTTCCAGAGCTACCGCGAGATCGTAGAGCTCTTGCGCCCGGCGCTCGCCACGACGCAGCCCGGCGCGCCCCTGGCCGTCGACGCGGACGTCTTCGCGCGCGTCCAAGCCCTCTTCGGCGGCGCCGCCTCGCGCGACCAGCTCGGCGCGATCGCGACCAACGCGGAGCGCGCCACCTGCTGACGAATCGCGCCACGAGCGCGCCGCATGCGGCGGCGCGCCCGCGGCGTGTCGATTGAACACGAGAAGGAGTCACGTCATGAAGGCACTCAGCGTCAAGCAACCGTGGGCCGAGCTCATCGCGAGCGGCCGCAAATCGATCGAGCTGCGCACCTGGTCGCGCGCGTACCGCGGCGAGCTGCTCATCGTGAGCGGCCTCCGCTTCGACGCGCGCGGCGCGGAGCACAACGTCGACGGCCCGCGCGGCGTCGCCGTGTGCGTCGTCGACCTCGTCGACGTGCGCGTCGCCACCTTCGGCGACGCGGGCGCGTCCTGCTACGACAAGATCGACGAGTTCATCAGGGCGGACGTGACGCTGTACGCGTGGGTCCTCGCGAACCCGCGCCGCGTCGCCCCGACCGCGGTGCGCGGCGTGCTCGGCGTCTTCAACGTGGAGCTGCCGGTCGGCTGAGCACGGTTCTCCCGGGAGACACAACATGGATGACAACTCGACCGACGACGCGCCCAGCGCCGAGCTGACGCGCGCGCTCGTCACGCACCCCCTCGTCGCCGCCGCCGCCATCACGCTCGACCCGCGCGCCGCCTACCTCGCGAGCCTCGCGCCGAGCTCGCGGCGCACCATGGCGTCGGCGCTCTCGACCATCGCCTCGTGGCTCGGGCTCGGCAGCCACGAGCTGCCGTGGCACCTCGTCCGGCGCGTCCACGCCGACGCGATCCGCGCGCGCTTGCTCGTCGGCTACGCGCCGGCGACGGCGAACCGCCTCCTCGCCGCTCTGCGCGGCGTCCTGCGCGCGGCGCGACGTCTCCGCCTCATCGAGCTCGAGGACCATGAGCTCGCCGTCGGCGTCGCGCGCGTCGGCGGCGAGCGCCTCCCGCGCGGCCGCGCCCTCGCTGCGAGCGAGCTGCGCGCGCTCTTCGCCGCGTGCGACCCGCGCACGCCCATCGGTGCGCGCGACGCCGCCCTCCTCGCGCTGCTCTATGGCACGGGCCTCCGCCGCGCCGAAGCCGCCGGGCTCGCGCTCGCGGACGTCGGCGCCGAGGGCGCCATCCGCATCCTCGGGAAGGGCAACCGCGAGCGCCTGGTCCACGCGACCGGCGGCGTCGCGCGCGCCCTCGCCCGCTGGCTCGACGTCCGCGGTGCGGAGCCCGGCCCCCTCCTCGCGCCGGTGACGCGCGGCGGTCGCGTCAAGCTCCGCCGCCTGAACGACCACGCGGTCTTCGTCATCCTCCGCGGCCTCGCTGCCCGCGCCCGCGTCGCTCCGTTCTCGCCCCACGACTGCCGCCGCAGCTTCATCAGCGACCTCCTGGACGTCGGCGTCGACATCGCGACCGTCCAGCGCATGGCCGGTCACCGCGACGTCACGACCACGGCGCGCTACGACCGCCGTCCGGAGCAGGCAAAGCGTCGCGCCGCCGAGCTGCTCCACGTGCCGTTCGCCGACGGCGACTGAGGGCGCCAACGCGAACGAAAAGCGGAGTTTTCGTTTGTTTCGACGGCGCTCGCGCGTTCGTCCAGGTGCTCCGCCCAGCTCCGGGCGGGGCACGCCTTGCGCGCGCGAGGTCGCCGCGGCTTCCGGACCGGGGCGGCCCTCGCGCGCGCGCGCGTGTCGCCGCAGTTGGCGGGCGCGCTTGTCCGGGCCGCCCGCCGACGCGCTGGCGGACGCCGCAGGGCGCGCCTACCCAGCGGCCACCCGACGTCTCCTTGCCTACGGACAGCGCGCGCAGGCACTTGCCCGCTCGCGACGCCCGCTACGCGCCCCGCACGTGACGCTGTGGCCCGCGGCGGCCTACCATGCGCACCGAGCATCAGCGTGGTGCCCACCCAGCGAGGAGCAAAGAGATGGCAGGTCGCGAGTCCGGAACGAAAAAGCGTGTGACGGGGCGAGCGGAGCCGCAATTGCAGCTGTATCGCCACGATGTGATCCTTCAGGCGGCAGACTTGGGGTTGGGTTTCCAACCGCAGCTCCCGATCCCCAAGCCCTTCCTTCTCGAAGCCGTCGCCGCCTACGTCTCGTGCCCTGCACCCCAGGAGGCCGTCCTGCTCCTGAACCTCGCCGGCGCTGAGACGGCGACGATCCCGATCGTGCTGTCGCGGCAAGGCACGTTGGCAGGCTTCACCCACTACGCTGCGTGGCAGCTCTTCCCGTGGTCCGACATTCTTGGCCATATCGGCGCGCTCAGCTCGTACGGGATCCAGTTCACGCGCTCGGCAGGGGACGGTATCGCCACCGCGAACGTGACGCTGTGGGGCATGGGGGTGCCAGACCCGAACGAGGAGAAGCCGCGAAAGAAGCGCAGGCGGTGAATCGAGGTCGTGGGTCGCGCGCGCGAGCCTGTCTTTCTCTCTCTCCCGGAGCTTCGATAGTCTCCTGGCGGCGGAGGCCACCGCCGAGGTCGCCGTGCGGATCCTCGATGGTGGCGATGGTGGGGGCGGTTGGCTTGCTCGCCGTGCGGATCCTCGATGGTTGGGATGGTGGGCTTGTTTTGGGCGCATACGTGCGCGATCCAACAGGTGGATCTCACCGGCGAGCTTCGAGCCCTCCTCGCGCGCGGGCGTCGTCCAGAGAGCGGGCGACGCGTGAAGGGTTGGCCGGCGTGAAGGGTTGGTGAAGGGTTACCCTTCACGGCATTTCGGCGTGATTCTGAACGGTTGCGGCGCTGTGAAGGGTGTGAAGGGTTTCGGCGACATCTTCTACATAGAGATCGCTGCTGGACCTCGGGGAGCCGAAAACCAAAAAAGAAAGTCTCCGGAACCCATCACACCCTTCACACCTCATCGAACCGCTCGAAACTACAGGCGATTCGCGTGAATGGTTGGAGCGCGAACCCTTCACAACCCTTCACCGCGGGGCACGAGCGGCGGCGTCAGTGATGCTGCTCGGGCGGGCCCGGGTTTGGAACCACGCGGAATCGTTCGCCGTCCTCCGCCTCGACAACGCGCGGATGCCGGAACGCGAGCGCGAGGTGCAGGTAGCCACAGGCCCCGGATTCGGGGGCGCGGGTGACCTCGAAGCCCATCCGAAGCCACGCTTCGGCCTCGGCCGGCTCGGTGTAGGTGACCACGGCGAGCTCGCAGGCGGTGCCGAGCGTGTCGCAGAGGCGCCGGACGATCGCGAGCTCGACGCCGTGGCCGCGCCACGCCTCCGCGATGTGGACGCCGGCCACGTAGAGCAGGTCCGGGCCCGCCCCTTGCGCGAACTCCTCGAGGAAATCGCCCTCCTCGTCGAAGTACAGGTGGTGGAGCGCCTCCAGATCGCCGCTGTCGGCGTCGAGGACCTCGAGGAGATCGCCGCCGCTCTCCTCGATCTTGCCGACGTGGATGAGCGCCACGCGGATCTGCCCGAGCGACGCCGCTGGCGCGTCGTCGGCGCTGTCGTCGTCTGGTTCCGCGTCTCCCCGGGCGACGTCTGCGTGGATCCACGTGATGAACCCACCGTCGGCGCTCGGCTCGGCGAGGTCGATGGTCGCGGTGATGACGAGCTCCACCGCGCGAGGATGCGCGCGGCGGGACGGCGACGGCAAGCAACCAGCGTGGGGTCAGTGGGCCAGCGCCGAAGGCGCACGCGTCTTGCGCGCGTAGAGGTTGCCGCGCCGCGTGTGATCGCGCGTGTAGAGGTCCGCGGCGACGACGCGGCGACCGAAGCGCGTCGAGCTCATCTGCGCGAAGCCGTGCTCCCGCGCGAAGGCGCAGAAGGCGTTGTAGAGGACCCCGGCGGGGACGACCTCGCTGGGGGCCCGCGCCTCGGCGAAGAGGCGAACGGGGTCGTTCTCGTCGCGCCACTCGGCGACCACCTCTGCCGAGCGGGCGGGCAGCGTGTAGCCGCCTTGTCGCTGCGCGCGCGCCGCCCCCTCGAGCGCCCATGCCACGAGCGCGTCGTGCTCCGTCCGCAGGACCTCGACGCCAGCGGCGAGCCGCCGCGTCGGCGATTGATCGAGGCGGCGGGAGAGCGGGCAGACGATGAACCGACGCCAGAAGCCGTCGGAGAAGTCCGTCGAGTTCAACGGCGAGTTGCTCGAGAAGATGTGGCCCGCGACGGGCCGAAACTCGAAGGCCGCGCGGTGCTTGCGCTCGGCGTGGACCGGCTCGCCGGTGACGACGGCCTTGAACGTCTCGCCCGACGTGACGTCGCGCTCGGGCACCTCGTCGACGAAGTTCGCGAGCGCGCCCGCGAGTCGCTCGATCTGGAAGCGTTCGCCCCAGAGGTGCGGCGGCAGCGACGTCACCGCGTCAGGCGGGACGAGCGCGCGGAGGACGCGCAGGAGCTCGCTCTTGCCGTTGCCGCCGGTGCCGTAGAGCAGCAGGCACCGCTGGTAGATCGGCGCCTGCCCGATGAGGCACGCGCCGACGAACTCTTGCAAGAGCATCACGCGCGCGTGGCGCTCGTCCTCGGCGACGTCGCCGAACAGCGCGTCGAAGAACTCGTCCGCGTGCGGCGTCGAGCGGCCGCGCACGAGGTCGAAGGGGAACGCGAACCGACAGCCGCTCTCCGGCGAATGCGGCGTGAGCTGGATCGCCCCGTCGCGCACGACGGCGAAGCCATTGCGGAAGGCGACGCCGCGTGCCTGGCTGTCGAACCGGACGCGGCCCTCTGCGGCGACGAGCGTGTTGCGCGCGATGCGCGCCGCGCCCTGCACGGCGGAGGCGGTGAGCTTCAGCGCGCGCTCGTGCTCACCGGAGCCGACGCGCGCCCCCGCGAAGCTCGCGGCGCACGCTTCGATCGCCTCGAGCTCGACGCGCCGCCACACGCCGGTGTCGACGTCGTACCGCCAGAACTGCCCCTCGTCGTACGTCGTCGGCGCGGGACCGAGCGCCTCGAGCGTCGCCGCCGCGAGCTCGACGTGGTCGCCGCGCACGAAGGGGCGCGGAGACCGCGGCGGCGGCGCGCCGGGCGCGGGAGGGTGAACGGCACGCGCCGCCGCGATCGCGCTCGAGGGCAACGCCGCGAGGACGTCCTGGATCGACCGGTGCGCGCAATGCGAGTGCGAACAATGGAACCAACCCATCGAGCGGCCCGGTGACGGGCAGAACAGCACGGTGGAGCTGTCCCCGGGCGCGCCCGAGGTGTGCTCGGCGGTCCACGGGCACACCACCGCCGTGCGCGCTACGTCGAGCGTCGCGCGGAGCATACCGGCAGCCCGGAACGCGACGGCGAGGAAGCCTTCGCCCGCCGGCCCTGCCGCTTGCGCTGGCGCCTTCGGCTTGCGCCGCGGCTTCGTGACGCGTTCGAGCAGCCAGCCCGGCGCCGGGGCGACCTGGGCGACGGCGGGCCGCTTCGCCGCCGGCCAGACGTAGCGCCGACCGCTCAGGTGGAGGCTCGGCGCGGCGACGATGTAGCCGCCGTCGGCCTTGAAGTCGACGCCGCCACCCAGCTTCGCGCAGCGGATGCCCTCGTCGCCGACGCTCTCCGGATAGCGCAAGAGGATGTGCCGGCCGCCACCGCCGGTGCTCGCCTCCACGCTCGCGGGGAGCGCGCCGTGCGTCCGCTCGAGCTGCGCGAGCCCGTCGTCGCCGCCGTTGCGCGGGTCGACGTCGACGACGAGCAACCCGCTCGACCGGCCCGTCGCGATGCCCACGTTCGCGTCAGGCCACTTCGACCACCACGCGTTGATCTGTGCGGCGTCGCGAGACGCGTCCTTCAGCCCGCGCTTCGTTCGCGGGTGCTTCCCCGCGTTTCCGCACGCGTCACGCCCGCACGAGCAGCGCCCCTCGTGCAGCGAATGGACGGGCAGCACCGCCCAGCCGAGCCGCTGCGCGTACCATCGCGCCGCCCGACCCATGTCCGGCGGCGTCGTCGCGTCGGGCGCGTCGTTCATCCCGCACCCCGCGCGCCTCCAGGCGCCGCGGTTCGGACGCGGGCGACGTGGTCCTCGACCGTGACCTGTCGCGAGTCGGAGACGAAGGGCGGCGCGCCGATGCGCTCGAGCTCGCGCAGCGCGGCGCGATGAAACTGCCGGACGAGCGGCGTGAGGCGCGGGTCGATCGGCACGAGCACCATGCCGCGCGGCGCGCCGTCCGCGAACGGCTCGCGGTGGCGGTCGACCCACTCGTCGAGCTCGCGGGCATCGAGCCGCACGGAGCGGAGCACGCGCTGGCACGGCAACGGGTCGCGCTCCATGGTCGCGTACCGCTGCGCCGCGCGCACGGTGACGCCGAGGCGGTCCGCGATCTCCTTCCAGCCGACGAGCTCCTTCGCCATGACGCCTCCCCTTCAACGCGCTCGACGCGCCGCCACCGGCGCGTCGAGGATCTCGATCCGCACCGCGACGCGAGGCCGAACCCGGTCGAGCTCGAGCCGGACGTGCGCCTCCACGATCGCGCGGTCGTCGTCGAACACGACGCCCTGGAGGGCGTCGGCGACCGCCTTCGCGAAGTTGTCCCAGTCCCCCCGGCGAGCGGCGCGGTAGACCACGAGCTCGAACCGGTAGCCGGGTGCGTCCGTCCGCCAGCCCTCGACCCTGCGGACCGCCGTCATCGCGACGAGCCGGACGAGCTGCTCGAACTCCGCCGTCCTCGCGGGCGTGTACGCGTGCGCGCGCCCGCGAGCCCGGACGACGCGGGCCCGCGCGCACGGGACCGGCGCGCCGAGCACCTCGAACGCGACGACCCGCGGCGGCGCCGCCGCGACCTGATCTGCGACGGGCTCCACGAGCCATACTTAGTTCCCATAGGAATTGTTTGTCAAGGCGACCACTGCTCAA
The DNA here is from genome assembly GCA_036500365.1 of Byssovorax sp. Taxonomy (GTDB): domain Bacteria; phylum Myxococcota_A; class Polyangia; order Polyangiales; family Polyangiaceae; genus DASYCF01. Next base: position 5,108 of record DASYCF010000021.1, on the reverse strand, counting down.
AACCACTGTTCACACTTGCAGCGTCGGCAAAAATGCGTAGTCTGGACCCTCGGAGCATGAAGGCCGAACCCGCCACCCAGACCCTGCCCCGCTTCGTCATGAGCAAGGACGGCGTCCTGCGCACGCCGGCGGCGCCCGCGGACGGCCCGCCGGAGACCGTGAAGCAGCTCGGCGACCGGGTGCTCTGGCTCCTCGGCAAGCGCGGCTTCGGCAACCCGAACCGCTCGAACAGCACGGGTGTCAACGCGCTCGACGTGAAGATCGGCGCGGCCATCGGCTACACGACGCGCCTCGTCCAGAACCGCTTCGTCAGCATCGACCCGCAGCGCGTCGCGAAGATCGCCGAGGTGCTCGACACGAACCTCGAGTGGCTCGTCACGGGCCGTGGTCCCTGGCAGCGCTCGCCCGACCACGAGGAGCTCTCCGACGACGCGCGCGCGCGCTGGGAGGCGATTCGCTTCGCGAAGGTCTGCGGCTTCTCGCGCGCGTCGATCCGTTTCGCGGAGACGCTGCACTGGAAGAAGCGCGGCCCCGCCCCGAACGCCGAGGAGTGGTTCGAGATCATCCGACTGCGCGAGCAGCAGATCCGCGCTGGCCTTCTCGAGGGCGACGAGGAGGACGCGCCGCCGAGCGAGCCCGTACCGCTCGAGGCGGGCGAGCACACCTACGTCTCGGAGCCCGACCCGGCGTTCGCCGACTTCCTCGACGCGATCGAGGCCGATCCGGCGCTCATCCACGTCGACAATGACGACCACGACGACTCCGCGACCTGATCTCGCCTGTGAGCGATCGAGACACGCTCGAGCTCGGCGGGAGTGGTGCCACCGCGTGGCGCCTCGGCGACCTCGCGTTCGACGTCGAGGCCGAGGTCGAGCGGCTCTACGCATCGATCGGAGCGCCGACTTTCGAGCCGCTGAGCGCGGGCCGTCTCGCCGCACGCTGGCTCGGCGATCGCGCGCTCGAGCGCGTCGACGCCGCTGCGGTCGCGGGCCTCGGCGGCGCTCGCTCGTTCCAGCTCCCGGCCCGAGGCTGGCGCGTCCAGGTGAGCCGCGCGCTGAGCACGCCGCACGCGAACGCCGCCGCCTTCGACGAGCTCGCCTACGTTTGGCTGGTCGGGCGGCGCATCCTCCCGGCCGACGCCGACGAGGTCGATCGGTCCTGCGAGGCGCTGGGGCGCGCGCTGAGCCTGCCCCGAGCGGCGCTCGAGCGGCTCCTGCCGGAGCGGATCTGGCGCCTCGCGTGGGACCTGAAGCTGCCCGCGCGCTCTGTCGCCCTGCGCGTCGTGGAGGCTTTCGACCGCACGGCGGCGGTGCTCTCGCCCGTCGCGCCGCCCGAGCTCCGGGGCGCCGCAAACGCGTGGAACGAGGTCCCGGATGTGGCTGAGGTCGCCGCCCAGCCGCCCTCCGGCTGCCTCCGTGTCGACCTCTGGGAGGATCCGGGCGATATACTGCTCATCCGTCATCCACTGATCATTCGTCTGGACTACGGCTCCTATGCGAGTTAATGTCAGCCGACATCGAGAACTGCTCCCGCCGACGTCACGGCGGGTCAGAAAGGGGCTCCGAAGATGTCGAACGTCGCCGCCGCTGCTGCCGAACCTCGTCGTCGTGTCATGTCGCTCGCCAACGTCACCGACGAGCCCGACCGCGGGCCGCAGGCGACGATCCTCCACGGGCCGCCCGGCGTCGGGAAGACGACGTTCGTGGCCGACGCGCCCGACGTCGTCTTCATCTGCTCGGAGCGCGGCCTCAAGGCGCTCGGTCGCCGTGTGGCCCACTTCCCGTACCCGGCGAGCCTGCGCGACGTGTACGACGCGATCGACGAGCTCGTGCAGGGCAAGCACGACTACCGCCACGTCGTCATCGACTCGATCGATTGGGTCGAGACGCTCGTCCAGACGCACGTCTGCGCCGAGAACCACGTCCCCCACATGGAGGGGCAGGACTACAAGAAGCTCTACACGGCCGCGATGCCGTTCGTGAACCGCCTCCTGCGCATGCTGGATGCGCTGCGCGACCGCCGGCAGATGCACGTGTGGCTCATCGCGCACTCGGTTCAGATCAAGGTCTCGAACCACCTCGGCGAGCAGTGGGACAAGTGGGAGCTCAAGCTCAACAAGCTGGTCGCGGAGCGCCTCCGTGAGTGGGCCGACAACGTCCTCTTCTCCGACTTCGTGACCGAGGTGCAGAAGGGCGGGAAGGGCAAGCGCGCCATCGGCAAGATGAAGGGTCGCGCCCTCTACACGATGGAGTCGGCCGACCACTGCCGCGCGCGCACGGCGCGCAGGTGATGGCCGCCGCGTTCCGGTGGCGCATCGCGCGCGCTGGCACGGGCGAGGCGCTCGACGCGCTCGTCGGCGACATCCGCGGGGCGAAGCTGCCCGACGCGGTGAAGAAGGGCCTCGCCGAGGCGTACACCGGGCGTCGCAAGGCGCTCGCGGGCAAGGACGCCGCCAACGCCCCGCGGTCGTGAGCCGTCACCGCTACACCGGCTCTCGCGCCGACCTCGCCTCGCGCTGCCTCTACTGGGCGCGGGGCGACGTCGCCGCGCCGCCGCGCGACTCGTCGTCCGCCACTGATCTCGGGAGCGCGCTCCACGAGGCGGCGGCGGACGAGGGCGGGCTCGACGCGCTCGAGGACATCGGCGGGCTCTTGCCTGCGCTCGCCGAGCGCCAGGAGCACGTCGACGACATCGCCGAGCGCTGGGGCCTCACGGAGACCGCGCGCACGGAGCTCGAGCTGCTCATCGACGCGTGGCGCGCGTGGTGGCCGTCCTACGCGGGCGCGCGCGCGTTCCGCACCGAGGTGCCGTTCGCGTTCGACCCGCGCTCGATGACGGCGCGCGAGCTGCCCTCGAACGGGCAGCGCGACTACTCCGCATGCGAGGGCGACGAGCTGCCGACGACGCTCGACGCGTACGCGCTCGAAGGCGACCGCGTCGTCGTTCTGGACCTGAAGACCGGTCGCGGCGTGAAGCGCGTCGCCGATTACCGACGGCAGCTCCTCGTCGGCGCCGTCTGCGCGAGCTTCGCGCACGACGTCGGCGAGGCGACGATCGTGCTCGCGCACGTGACCCCCGACGGCGTCTTCGTCGACCAGGAGGACGTCGACACGTTCGATCTCCACGCCGAGGCGCTCGCGCTGCGCGACGAGGTCGCCCGCATCCCCTCCGCAGAGCCTGTGCCTGGCTCTCATTGCGCCGAGCGCCGCTGTCCGATGCGCCCGTGGTGTCCGATGACGACGCGGCACCTACCCGTGATCGTCGACACGCCCGCCGCGCGACTCCCGCTCGTCGGCGCGCTCGAGCAGCCGGACGCCGCGCGCGTCCTGCTCGACGTGCTCCCGCGCGTGGAGGCGTGGGTCGAGGAGCGCCGGCGCGCCCTCCGCACGTTCGTCGACGAGCGCGGCGCGGTCGACCTCGACGGCGGCCGCGTCTTCGGGCGATTCGAAGAGGCGCGCGAGACGCCGCGCCTGGACGTCGTCGGCGCGATCGACGCCATGCGGTCGGTGCTCGGCGACCTCGCCGACGCGGCGATCGAGCGCAAGACGACGAAGGCCGCGATCGAGCGCGCCGCGCGCACCCTCGTCAACCGCCGCGGCGGCCGGCGAGGCGAGCTGAAGATCGTGCGCGAGGCGGTCCTGAACGCGCTGCGCGGAGCGCGCGCGATGAAGGTCAGCCGCTATCCGCACTACGAAATCCGCACCGTCCGCGACCGCTCGCTCGAGGAGGCAGATCATGGCTGAAGGGATGAACCGCGTGCTGCTCGTCGGAAACCTCGGCGCCGACCCCGAGCTCCGCTTCACGCAAGCCGGCCAGGCGGTGCTCAACGTCCGCCTCGCCACGACGGAGCGCTACCTCGACAAGGAGAAGAACTGGCAAGAGCGCACCGACTGGCACGCGGTCGTCGTGTGGGGCAAGCGCGGCGAGGCGCTCGCCAAGATCCTCCGCAAGGGCGGGCAGATCGCGGTCGAGGGCGGCATCCGCACGTCGAGCTACGACGATCGCGACGGCGTGAAGCGCTACAAGACCGAGATCCACGCGACGAACGTCGTCCTCATGGGCGGCAAGCGCGACGACGACGCCGGCGGCGAGCCCACCTACCGCGAGACGGCGCGCACGCGGCACGACGGGTCCAAGGCGCACGAGCGCGCGCACCCGCAGGACGATCTGGGCGACTTCTCCCACGTCGACAGCAACGACATCCCGTTCTGAGGCACCATGGCTGCCCGTCATCCCGATGCCATCGCGCCGCATCGATCGGCGCCGCCCGCCGACACGGTCATGCTGGCCGTGCCCGTGCCGCGCAGCGCGCTGACGATGACCGCGGCGCTGCCCGAGCTCTTGAGCCAGCGGAACGTCGAGGCGGCGCTCGGCATCCCTTCGCGCATCTACCTCGAGCTCCTGCGCAACTCCGCGCTGCCATTCGAGGTCACTCGTGTCGGGAAGCTGCGCATCGTGGATCGCGCCTCGTTCGTACTCTGGCTGCGCCGCCGGACCGAGGCGGCCGAGGTGAGCGTGCCGGATGATGTCGACGGCGCCGCCGAGCTCGCGATGGAGCTCGGTCTTCGGCGCGTCTCAGGCCGACCGCCACGGCGGCGTTGACGCCGGCGTCCTGTAAAGCCAAACGCTTGATGGTGACCCAAGCGCCACCGGATCGGTCCCGCGCGCGGATCCTGAACCTCCGCGTGACGGACGAAGAGCTCGCGAAGGCGCACGAGCTCGCCGAGTCCGAGGGGCTCTCCGTGTCCGGCCTCATCCGGCAGTTTCTCCTGCGAGAGCACCGGGCGCGGTTCGGCGATGTGCGACAGACCAAGCGGACGAAGGGGAAGAAGTAGATGCCGCGGCAGGCCACGGGAAACGTCGTCTTCAGCAGGGGCCACTGGTACGCCCGCGTGACGCTGGGCCCGAACAACCGGCGCCTGGTCTTGCTGCCGAGCTGCGGCACCGAGAAGGAGGCCAAGGCGAAGGCCGCGTTGCTCGCCGAGTTGGTGGCAAAGCTCCGTGCGTCGGGGCACGACAACGTCGCGATGTCGATCCTTGAGCGCGCTGCGACGCGCGAGGGGAAGGCGCTCGACGACGTTCGGCGCGTGGTCGACGGGCTCTGCGGC
>DASYCF010000020.1:0-2984 GCA_036500365.1 Byssovorax sp. | reverse complement strand
CGCACAAGCTCGGCGACCTCTTCGGGAGCGCCGAGATGCGCGCCGGGAACAACCGCGAGCCGCTCGCGAAGGTCCTCGCCGCGCGCCGCTACTGGATCGAGCTCTCGTTCACGCCGATCGCGATCCTGCTCGGCAAGCTCGGCGCGACGGTGATCGCGATCCGCCTCGTGTGGCTCCGCCGCGAGCAGGAGGCGCTGCCGCTGTGCGTGCTCGGCATGGCCACGGTGCAGTACGTCGCGTTCAAGCAAGGCGCCGACGTGCACGTCTTCTGGCCTCAGTACTTCGCCGAGTATTTCGCGCTCGCGATGGCCGCGCTCACGGCGACGCTCGCGGCGGGCGTCGAGCGCGCCGGGGCGTTGTTGGGGCCTCGCGACGCGCGCGTGGCGGCGCTTCGCCTGGGCGAGCGCGCGGGGCTCGTCGCGCTCGGCGCGCTCTCGCTGCCGCTCCTCTTCGTCGCGCGCGACGGCATCCCGGCGCTCGCGTACGCGCGCGCCACGGGCGGGCGCTTCAACGAGAAGGGCCTCTTCATCGAGTCCGACGGCGACAAGACCGCCGCGCTCGCGTGGCTCGCCGCGATGCTGCCGAAGACGGCGAAGATCGGCCTGTCGGAGTCGATGCGGCCGACGTGGGCGCAGGTGTGGACGCTCGGTGGGCGCGTGGTCTCCGTGAACCGACCGCCGCCGCGCGGTGGAGAGCTCCCGGACGCGGCCTGGGTCGCCGACGTGCGCCGCCTGCCCGACGGCCTGCAGCGAGAGCTCGCGTCGCACTTCCACGTGCGCGCGGTCGGCCCGGTGTGGATCGTGACGCGCGCCGGCCCCGATCACGGCGCAGGCCGCGATCTCGAGGCGTTCCGCGTGCGCGAGCGCGAGCCGTCGCCGTTCGCGTGGTACTTCCTCTCGGGCAACGAGCCGGTGCGCGAGATCGCGCCCGACGCCGAGCCCGATCCGTGGCTGACCTGGGAGCTTCGTACGACGTACGGAGAGCCCGCGACGCCGCCGACGGGCGTGCCGACCTCCGTCGACGAGACGCGCGTCGCGCTCGACGTGGCGGTCGAGGCGCGCGACGCGGCGAGCGTGGCGGCGCGCCTCGGGGATCTGCGCGCCGCGCTCCTGCCCGTGACCGCGCGCTACGAGGACGGCACCGAGATCCTCGGCGCGACGTTCCACGACGGGGCGATGCCGCTCTTGACGCTGTACGTGCGCGCGGGCGAGCGGCGCACGCCGGAGCTCACCGTGCTCGTCCGATCGCGCGTCGTCGCGCCTGCGCGCCTGTCGACGACGATGGCCGACCCGACCGAGCGCGACGTCGGCCCACCGCTGACCGTCTCTGCGAGCCTCTGGCGGCCCGGCTTCGTCTACGCGGACCCGGTGCCGATCCGCAAGCGACCGGGGCACGAGATCTTCCGCGCGTCGCTCGGCGTGCGCGGGCACGCGAGCGGGCCGCGCCGCGTCGACGCGCCGGGCGATCTGGTCGTGCTCGATCTTCGCTGAGCGCCGTCAACGCGCGCACGGCGCGGCGCGATCCACGCGCGCGGAGCGCTCTTTTCTCGGGCCTGCGGCTTGCTTCGACGCATCCGTCGCCTCGTCGTCGCGAAGATCGCGCGCTCGCACTCGAATTTTCGGCCGTGGTTGCGCGCAGCGCGCGACGTCTGAACGCCGCGCCGGCTTCGCACAACCATCACCCGAGCCGTCGTCCTTCCTTCCCTGTACCCTGACGCTGCCTGTCTTTTGACTCTGGAGTCCCCCTGATGCGTTCGTTCGTCCGCGCCCTCGCCTTGCCCGCCGTGCTCGTCCTCGTCGCCGCCGCGTGCGGCAGCCGCACGCCGCTCCTCGACGCGGACGGCGCAGGCGGCGCGTCGAGCGACAACACGAACAACGGCGGCGCGACGACGGCGACGCAGGTGGGCCCGGGGCCGACCACGAACGTGAGCATCGGCCCCGGTCCGACGACCAGCACGACGGGCCCGGTCACGGTCGGCCCGACGACGACGGTCGGCCCGACGACGACGACCGGGCCGGGCGTCGGCGGAGGCAGCAACACGTACCCCGCGTTCACGCCGCCCGCGCCGCAGGTCGTCGAGCTCGGCGGCTCGCTCATGGTCGCGCCGAAGTTCGTGCCGGTCTTCTTCTCGAACGACGACCCGGGCCTCGACATGAGCCTGACCGACTTCATGAACCAGGTCGGCGAGAGCGCGTATTGGACGACGATCTCGGCCGAGTACGGCATCGGCCAGGGCACGGCCCTGCCGCCGATCAACCTGACCGAGACGGCGACGGGCTCGCTCTCCGACGGGCAGATCCAGCAGTGGCTCCAGACGAAGCTCTCGACCGACCCGACGTTCCCCGCGCCGGACGACAACACGATCTACGTCCTCTACTACCCGCAGGGCGTCGACATCACGCTCGAGGGCGAGCACAGCTGCACGTACTTCGGCGGCTACCACTCGAGCACGCGCACGGCGTCGGGGCAGGAGGCGATCTATGCCGTCATCCCCAACTGCCCTCCGCAGTTCGGGAGCGAGCTCGACAACCTCACCGGCGCGACCAGCCACGAGATCCTCGAGGCGGCGACCGACCCGATGCCGTTCGACGACCCCGCCTACGCGCAGCTCGACGAGGCGCACCTCGCGTGGGAGTTCGTGCTCGGCGCCGAGCTCGCCGACCTCTGCGCGCAGAACCCCGACGCGTTCCAGCAGGAGCCTGGCGTGAACTACGTCGTGCAGCGCACGTGGTCGAACCAGGCGGCAGCGGCGAACCACCAGCCGTGCGTGCCCGCGCCCGCCGGCGAGCCGTACTTCAACTCGGCGCCGGTCGAGAACGACACCATCGCGGGCAGCTCGCAGGGGCAGGTGTTCGAGATGAACGGCACCCACCTCGCCGTCGGCCAGACGACGACGATCGACGTGCAGCTCTTCAGCGACGGGCCGACCTCGGGCGCGTGGTCGGTGCAGGCGTTCGACGCCTCGCAGCTCACCGGCGACACGG
>DASYCF010000019.1:0-5121 GCA_036500365.1 Byssovorax sp. | reverse complement strand
GCCGACGCGCGCTCGACCACGTTCCGTAGCTCGCGCACGTTGCCGAGCCACGGCCGGTCGAGGAGCTCGGCGAGGAGCTCGCGCCGCGCGTCGTCGGTCGCGCGCGGCAGGAAGTGCTCGAGGAGCGGCTCGACGTCGTCCATGCGATCGCGGAGCGGCGGGACGACGAGCGGCAAGACGGCGATGCGGAAGTACAGATCCTCGCGGAACGCGCCGGCGGCGACCATCGCGCGGAGATCACGGTGCGTCGCGGAGACGAAGCGCACGTCGACCTTGCGGTGCGCGGTCTCGCCGAGGCGGCGCACCGTGCGCGACTCGAGCACGCGGAGCAGCGCGGGCTGCATCGCGAGCGGGAGCTCGCCGATCTCGTCGAGGAACACGGTGCCGCCGCTCGCCGACTCGATGGCGCCGGCGCGCGCGGTCTCGGCGCCGGTGAACGCGCCGCGCGCGTGGCCGAAGAGCTCGCTCTGGAGGAGCTGATCGGGGAGCGCCGCGCAGTCGACGACGACGAACGGGCCGCCCGCGCGCGGCGACGCGCCGTGCACCGCCTCGGCGACGAGCTCCTTGCCGGTGCCGGTCTCGCCCGACACGAGCACCGTCGCGTCGACGGCGGCGACGCGCGCGAGCGTGGCGAAGAGCTCGCGCATCGCGACGCTCTTGCCGACGAGCGGGCCGAAGCGCGTGTCCGGCCACAGCTCGACGCTCACGGAGGTTGGCGACGGCAGGAGCGTGATCAGCGCGGCGCCGAGCTGCACGCGGCCGCCCTCCGGCACGCGGGCGGAGACGACGCGGACGCCGTTCACGAAGGTGCCGTTGCGGCTCCCGAGGTCGCGCACCCACAGGCCGTCGCGACGCGGCTCGAGCTCGGCGTGCAGGCGTGAGACGGTCGCGTCGGCGATCTCGAGGTCGGCGCCGCTCGCCGAGCCGACGAGCGCGAGCCGATCGAGCGTCACGGCCCGCTCGCCGCGCGCGTCGCGGATCGAGATCGCGGGCCGGGCCCGCGTGACGGCGCTCGCGCCCGGCATCTCGTGGAGCGCCGTCTCGTAGTCGCGTCGATCGCTCACGCGCCGGCGCCCCTTCGCGTCACGAGCACGTGTCGTCCTGTCCGGGGTTCACGTGGCAATGGTTGGGACATCGCATGATCACGGAGCCGGTCCCGTCGGCCTTGCAGCGGTAGAGGGTGCCGGCGTTGCCGTCGAGCTTGTCGCCGCCGCAGTAGGCGCCGCCCGGCGTGCATTGACACGTGTCGTCCTCGCTCGCGTGGACGAAGCAGCCGTACATGCAGACCTCGAGGGGCGTCCCGACGTCGCCGTGGTCGCACTGATAGAGCACGTCCGGATCGCCCATCACCTTGTCGTCGCCGCAGTAGTACCCGCCAGGCACGCACGGCATCGCCCCGCCGCCGCCCGCGTCCGCGCCTCCCGCGCTCGCGCCGCCCCCGCCCGCTCCGCCGCCGCCCGCTCCGCCGCCCCCATTCGTGCTCGTGCTCGTGCTCGTGCTCGTGCTCGTGCTCGTGCTCGTGCTCGTGCTCGTGCTGACGCTGGACGCCGAGGACGCGACCGTCGAGCCGCCCCCTGCCGCCGCGACCGCCGTCGAGTCGGGGAGCAGCCCGTCGTACGACGTGAGCAGCGAGCAGCCGCCGAGGGCCGCAGCGCCGAGGATCGCGAGGGCGCGCGCGCGCTTCGATCCGACGAGCGATGCCTCCGCGCACATGGCTCGACCCTACACCCCGGCCGCGAGGGCGACAAACGCGGGCGCCGATCGAAACTTGGCCCGCTCGCCGGGCTTCGGGCATCGGAGGGGCCATGGAGGGCCCCGCGTCCACCAAGCTCCTCGTCCTCGCCGGCGTCGTCGCAGCGCTCGCCGCGTCACTCGACCTCGGCTGCAAGGGCGCGCCCTCCGAGGAGGGCATCGTCGCGCTGTCGAAGGAGGCGCCGGCGGCGGCGACCGCGCCGCTGCTGCCCGCCGAGTCGGACCCGGCCACGCAGCCGAGGCCCGGCGGCCCGCGCATCGGCGCGATCGCGATGGCGGCGACGATCTTCCTGAAGCCCGATCGGCGCTCTCAGAAGATTGGCTATCTCCGCGCCGGCGGCACCGTCGTGCGCGGCGAGAAGCCCGTCGCGCTCGAGGACTGCAAGGCGGGTTATTTCAAGGTGCTCCCCGCGGGCTACGTGTGCGCCGACGGCGACGCGACGCTCGACATGAAGCACCCGATCCTGCGCGCGCTCACGCACAGGCCCGATCTCGGCAAGCCCATGCCGTATCCGTACGCCTTCGTGCGCGCGATCGCGCCGAACTACTACCGCGTGCCGACGAAGAAGGAGCAGCTCCAGTACGAGATGAGCCTCAAGGAGCACCTCCGCAGCTACAAGAAGCTCCACAAGAAATGGGACGAGGTGACGGTCGGCGCGAACGACGTGCCGCTCGACGCGCAGGGCAACGCCATCGGCGACGCGCCGAAGGACCCGCCCGAGCGCAGCGACCACGAGATCTTCGGCGGAAACGCCGTGCTCGATCGCGAGGGGGAGGACGACGGCATCCCGTGGTTCTTCCAGGGTGGCAGGAAGATCCCCAACATCTCGAGCTTCAAGGCGCCCGACTACGCGATCATCACGAACCGCGTGGCGCGCCACGCGGGCATCGCGCTGATCGGCAGCTTCGTGGGCGACGGCGATCGGCGCTTCTCGATGACGACGGACGCGCGGCTCGTCCCGTCCTCGAAGCTCAAGCCCGCGCTCGGCTCGACGTTCCACGGCGTCGACATGACGAAGGGCGTGTGGCAGCTCCCGCTCGCGTTCGTGAAGCGCCCCGAGGCGTTCCACAACAGCCTCGACGGCGGAGGCGCCGAGAAGGGCGTCGAGGCGCCGTTCCACACGCCCGTGCAGCTCACCGGCCGCTCCAAGAGGGTCGGCGACGCGCGCTACGTCGAGGCGAAGGACGGCAGCTGGCTGAAAGACGACGACCTCGCGATCGCCGTCAAATCGTCCGAGATCCCCTCCTGGGCTTCGAAGACGAAGAAGTGGATCGACATCTCGCTCCTGAGCCAGACGCTCTCGCTCTACGAGGGCACGAAGCTCGTCTACGTGACCGCGGTCTCGACCGGCCGCGACGGGCTCGGCGACCCGAAGAAGACGCACTCGACCGTGCGCGGCATCTTCAAGATCCGCGAGAAGCACGTCACGACGACGATGGACGCGCACGAGGTCGACAACAAGTTCGAGCTCCGCGACGTGCCCTGGGTCGAGTACTTCGAGGCCGGCTACGCCCTCCACGCCGCGCCGTGGCACGACGAGTACGGAAAGCCGCGGAGCCACGGCTGCGTGAACCTCGCGCCGATCGACGCGCGCCGCGTCTTCATGTGGACCGACCCGCCCCTGCCGACCGACTGGCACGCTGTCTATGCCTCGGAGTCGACGGGCGAGGGGACGACGGTCTACATCCACCCGTGAGCAACGCCCCCGCAGCGCATCGACTTCGCCGGGTGTTCCAGTAAGAAGAGGGTGTGGCGCGCCTGCTTCACGTCGTCGTCGAGCCGCCTCGGCCCTGCTCGTACCTCGACGATCGCAGCGCGTCGCTCGAGCACAGGATCCTCGTCGACGGCACCGCGGCCGAGCTCGAGGAGATGCTCGCGCGCGGGTGGCGCCGCTTCGGTCCCGACCATTTTCGGCCGAAATGCGCGCCGTGCAGCGCCTGCGTGCCGACGCGTGTCGTGGTCTCCGGGTTCTCTCCGTCGAAGAGCCAGCGCCGCGCGGAGCGCGCCGCGTCGAGCCTGCGGGTGGTCGTCGGCCGACCGCGCGTGGACCGCGCGCGGATCGAGCTGCACGCGAAATGGCACACGTTCCGCGAGGCCGCGCGCGGCTGGGCGCCGAGCGACCTCGATCCGCGCCATTACACGCTCTCGTTCGCGTTCCCGCACGAGGCCGGCGTCGAGCTCTCGTATTGGGACGACGACGCCCCCGAGGGCCCGCTGCTCGTCGGCGTCGCCATCGCGGACGCGACGCCGAACGCGCTCTCTGCCGTCTATTTCTTCTACGACCCCGCGTACGCGCGGCGCTCGCTCGGCATCGCGAACGTGCTCCAGCACGTCGAGCTCGCGCGGCAGACCGGCAAGGCGCACGTGTACCTGGGCTTCCGCGTCGAGGGCTGCGCGTCGATGCAATACAAGGGCGGCTTCATGCCCGCCGAGCGCCTGGTCGGCTGGCCGAGCGACGACGAGGCGCCGCGCTGGATCCCCGCCTGACCGGCCGGCGGATGATCGTCAGTCTTCGTCGGCCTCGACCTTGAAGCCGCTGTCCTTGACCACCTTGTCTTGCACCATCGGCGGGCAGACCTCGAGGTGGTCGACGGACATCGTGAACGTGCCCTTGCCCTGCGTCATGCTCTTCAGCTTGCTCTCGTATTCGAGCACCTCGGCGAGCGGGACGAACGCGTTGACGATGGTCTGATCGTCGACGCTGTCGGTGCCCGAGATGCGGCCGCGGCGCGAGTTGATGTCGCCGATGACGTCGCCCATGGTGGCGCTCGGCACGACGACCTGGAGCTTCACGATGGGCTCGAGCAACACGGGGTGGGCCTGCGCGAGCGCGGCCTTGAAGCCCTTGCTCCCGGCGAGCTGGAACGCGGCGTCGCTCGAGTCGACGTCGTGGTACTTGCCGTCGAAGAGGCGCACCTTCAGGTCGACGATCGGGAAGCCGGCGAGGAAGCCCTTCGCCATCGACTTCACCACGCCCTTCTCGACGGACGGGATGAACTGGCGCGGGATGGCGCCGCCGACGACCGCGTCCTCGAAGATGAAGCCGCCGCCCCGCGCGACGGGCTCGAGGTCCATGTAGCAGACGCCGAACTGGCCGTGTCCGCCGGACTGCTTCTTGTGCTTGCCCTCGACGTTCGTGACCTTCTTGCTGATGGTCTCCTTGTAGGCGATGTGCGGAGGGCCGAGGCGGCAGTCGATGCCGACGCGGCGGCGGATGCGCTCGACGGTGATCTCGAGGTGCAGCGCGCCGAGGCCGCTCACGACGAGCTCGCGCGTCGCCTCGTCGAGCGTGACGCCGAGGCCGGGGTCTTCTTCCGTCAAGCGGTGGAGCGCGGCGCCGACCTTCTCTTCGGCGCCCTTGCCCTCGA
>DASYCF010000018.1:0-10498 GCA_036500365.1 Byssovorax sp. | reverse complement strand
GGCGACGACCGCGAAGACCGCGAGCACGCCGCCCGCCGCCGCGAGCCACGCCGCGCGCCTCGTCGTGCGCGCGCTCACCACGGCCGCCGCGGTCAGGGCGATCGCGAGCCAGAGCGGCGCCGCGACGAGCGCGAAGCCCGCGCCGATCGGCCCGCGCGCCGCGACGAAGTACGCCGCGCCGCCGAGGCTCGCCGCGACGGCCACGACCGCGAGCGCCCCCGCGGCCTTCGGGAGGCCGCCCGGTCGCCGCACCAGCGCGGCGCCCGCGCCGACGAGGCCGGCGAGCGCGACGCCCCCCACCACGGCGTCGAGCGTCGTCCCGGGCTGGAACGAAGGCGACACGAGCTCGGGGGCGAGCGCGAACCCCACGAGGTGCGCCGCGCGCGCGATCAGCTCGACTGCGTCCACCCCGGGTGCCTAGCCTGCGGCGGTCGCCGCGTCACGGCGCACGCCAGGCGTCAGGGCAGGGTGCCGTTCGCACCGGTGAGCCCGCCCTGGAGGCGGTAGCTCGCGGACTTGTGCGTGCCCTGCGGCTGGGTCGACTGGCCGAGCGTGAACGTCATCGTGTAGCTGGCGCTCTTCGAAGTCGTCCCGGCGTTCACGAGCGCCGTGCCCGGAGGGCCGTTGTTGACGGGGGGCGCGCCGCCGCCGCCGTTCCCGCCGTTGCCGCCGGTCCCGCGACCGCCCACGCCGCCGCCGCCCTCACCGCCGCCGGCGCCCGAGCTGGAGCTCGTGTGCTGCGAGCTCGAGCTCGACACGAAGCCCGACGACGAGGATTTCGACGACGACGAGCCGTGCTGCGTGGACGACCCCGTCTCGCCGCCGCCGCTCGAGTCCCCGAAGCCCGTGTCCGAGTTGCCGCCGCCGCAGCCGCCGGCGACGACCAGCGCGAACGCGGCGGCGAGCGGCGCGAGGACGAGCGGGCGCACCAGCCAAGGCGCGCGACGGGACGAGCGGTGCTTCAAAGGAACCTCGGCGCAAGTGTCGACCGTGCGCGGCGGAACGGCAATCGAAAACTCGCCGGCGCAAGGATCACGCGACGCCGGCCGCGTCCCGCTCGCGCCCCCGCTGGAGCCACAGGAGCGCGAGCGTGGCCGCGTTGCCCGCCGTCACGCGGATCCACACGTACTCGACCAGGCGCCCGCTCACGAGCGCGCCGGCGAGCAGCGCGACGTGCGTCGACGGGCCGAGGTAGGCCCAGCCCTTCGCCACGGGCCCGACCGCGCGCGCGTACGCAGCCGCGGCCGCCGGCGTGGTGGGGGCCGGCGCGTCGCCGCTCGCGAGCTTCTGGACGCGGAGGAACGTCGCGTACACGTGATGGAGTCCGAGAGACGCCGACGCGCCGACGCCCGCGCCATCGCGCACGCGCTCGCGCAGCGCCTCGATCGCGGCGAGCGTCTCGTCGAGGTCGTCGCCCTCGCGGTACGCGGCGCCGGACCGCGTGAGGTAGCGGTTCTTGAAATGATCGAAGAGCGTGCCCTGCGCGAGGACGCTCGCGACGCCCGCCACCGCGAGCAGCGCGCCGGGGCCGCCGAGCTCGTCGCCGAGCCGCGCGCCGAGCGCGGCGCCCGACGTGACGCCGACGATGTAGTCGCTCGCGCCGTCGAGGATGCGGCCGAGGCGAGACGACGTGCCGCGCGCCCGCGCGAGCTGCCCGTCGGCGCAGTCGAGGACGCCGTACGCGATCATCAGCCCCGCGCCGATCGCGGCGTCGCGCGGCGTGGGCGAGCGGAGGAAATACGCGCCGGCGAGCCCGGCGCCGATGCTCGCGAGCGTCAGCATGTTCGGGGTGATCGGCGTCGGCAGCGCGAGCTTCACGACGACGAACGCCATGGGGCGGAAGAAGACCGCGTCGAGCAGCGTCTCGACCTGCCCCGGCTTGAGCGTCCGGCGATACGCGTCGCCGAGCGACGCCGCGGCGGCCGCGCTCACGACACCCCCGAACACGCGCCGCAGAGCGCGCAGCCGGAACGCGCCGCGTGCCCCGACATCCGCCGCCGCTCGAGCAGCGCGTGCGTGCGCGTGAACACGTCGAGCACGTCGTCGACCGACGGCGGCGCCACGTCCTCGAGGGCGGTCCCGGGCAGCGGCCGGAACACGACCGGCATCGGGATGGCGCCCGCGTCGGCCACCGCCTCGATCGCGCGCATGGTGTCGTCGATCGGCTCGAGGCCGACGATGATCTGACTCGACACCTGGTTTTCGCCGAGGATCTTCACCGCGTAGGCGAGCGCGGCGAGGTAGCGCTCGCGCGTGATCGCGCTCTTCCCGGGCATGATGCGGCGCCGCGCGTCTTCGCCCCAGAGCTCGAGGTTCATGAGGATCGAGTCGAGCCCTGCGTCCTTCAGACGATCGAGCCAATCGTCGGTGTCGGGCGCCGCCATCTCGACGCAGACGCGCATGTCGACCGCGCGCTTGAACACCTCGATCGCGTCGGCCTTGTGGCGAGCGCTCTTGTCCTCGGCGAGGCGCGTCCCGCCTCCGAACGAGATCTCCGCCGCGGGGTTCTCGTCGAGCGCGACGCGGGCGACCTCGATGATCGACTCGACGCTGCGCCATTTGGCCTTTTGATCGATCTTCATCGCGCAGAAGGCGCACATCTGATCTCCTTGCCAGTAGTCACAACCGCCCTGATAGATGGCCGTATAGAGGCTCGTGTCGCAGTGCGCCGACACGACGGAGGACATGGGCGCTCCGCTCTCGGTGTGGCGGGCGTACCAGCGCGGCCAGGCGAACGGCACGCACGAGCAGAGGCGCGCCTCGCCTTCGTATACGGCGTAGCCCTGGTTCTCGCGCTCGAGTCGCAGCGGCGATCGCGCGACGAAGGGCTCGAGCACGGGCGCGTTGACGGCCGTGTGCGCGGCGCCGTCGAGGAGCCGCAGGAACCGGCCTTGCGACAGGCCGGCGCGCTTGTGTTTGTAGTGGTTTTCGTCGGTGATCTCGGCCCACAGCTCGGGCGCGACGCGGAGGCCATGGACGAACACCTTCGCCTTCAGCTCGAGGAGGCGCGGCGTGACCTTCGTGCGAGGCGCGGGCTCTGCGACGAACGCCGGCGCGCTGGGCGCGGGCGTCGCGAGGGGCAGACGGCGAGGCGTGGTTTGCATGACGGACCCGTCGAGCACGGCGTGCGCCACCGGCGGGAGTCGAGGGTTCGACAGCTGCGCGGTGACATTTTCCGAATATTCCGATGAAACAGAACGTACGCGCAAACCTCCGTGCGCGCTCGCGGCGGGCTCGGCGGGTGCGCGGCGAAGCGCCGTTCGCGCACGCGCGAGCGTTCGAAACGCCGAAGGCGCGATCGCTCTCGCGACCGCGCCCTCGATCGGGTCCCCCTGTTCGCGCCGCGATTCCCCGACCGGACGCGGCGCGAAAGGTCGACGCTACTTCTGCACGTGATGCGGAGGCGGCGCGACGAAGCAGCCACACCCGCAGCCGCAGCCGCAGCCGGCGCAGCCGCTGCAGCCCGAGAAGCAGCCGCTGCAGCTGGAGCAGCTCGAGCTGCAGCTGGAGCTGCAGCTGGAGGAGCTGCAGCTCGAGCACGACGAGCCGCTGCAGCTCGAGCCGCTGCAGCTCGACTGGCTGCCGCTCTGCGAGCCCTGCTGGCCGCCCTGATGGCCCTGCTGCTGGCCGCCCTGATGGCCCTGCTGCTGCTGGCCGCCCTGACTGCCCTGGTGCGTGCCGCCCTGCTGCTGGCCGCCCTGCGTTCCCTGGTGCGTGCCGGTCTGCGTGCCGCCCTGGGCGCCGCAGCCCTGGGCGCCGCAGCCCTGGGCGCCGCAGCTCGTGCCGCAGCTCGTCGAGCCCTGCTGGGCGCCGCAGCTCGAGCCGCAGTGCGAGCCCTGCTGGAAGCCGCAGCCCGTGCCGCAGCCGGTGGCGCCCTGCGTGTTGCCCTGCTGCTGGCCCTCGCCCTGCTGGTGTCCCTGGACGCCTCCGCCGCAGTTGGCCCCGCCGCCGAACCCCGTCGCGTCCGAGCCGGAGCAGCCGACCGCGGAGCTTCCGACCATCGCGCCCGACGCCGCGAGGGTGAGAAGGATGATCTTCAAGTCCTTGTTCATTGAGAGCCTCCGAGAAGCGCCGCCATGGGGGTACGGCCCGTGGGCGGACGCGACAAACGCGTCCGTCCAGATGACGTGACGCGATGGTGCGTTGCTTTCGGGCTGCTCGTCAATTCTCTTCAGCCTGCTCTGCACTTACATTTTCTGATTCTGCGTGTGGGCGGCGCGCCCACCTGGTAAATCTCCGCGCATGACGCAACGCAAGAAGATCGCGCTGATCGGCGCAGGAAACATCGGCGGTGAGCTCGCGGCGCTGTGCGCGCGCAAGCAGCTCGGCGACGTCGTGCTCTTCGACATCCCGCAGAAGGCCGACTTCGCGAAGGGCAAGGCGCTCGACCTCGAGCAGAACTCCGCCGTGCTCGGCTACGACGCGAAGATCACCGGCACCGGCGACTGGGCCGACGTGGCCGGCGCCGACGTGCTCATCATCACCGCGGGCATCCCCCGCAAGCCTGGCCAGAGCCGCGACGACCTCGTCGCCACGAACCTGCCCATCATCCGCAACGTCGCAGACGCCGCGAAGCAGCACTGTCCGAACGCGTTCGTCATCGTCATCTCGAACCCGCTCGACGCGATGGTCTACGAGTTCAAGCGCCGGACGGGGTTCGCGCGCGAGAAGGTCGTCGGCATGGCCGGCGTGCTCGACAGCGCGCGCTTCTCGCTCTTCCTCGCGCGCGAGGCAGGCGTCTCGATCAAGGACGTCCGCACGATGGTCCTCGGCGGCCACGGCGACGACATGGTCCCCGTGCTGTCGGCGTGCACGATCAACGGCGTCCGCGCGACGGAGCTCATCTCGCAGGAGAAGCTCGACGCGATCATCTCGCGCACGCGCAAGGGCGGCGGCGAGATCGTGACGCTCATGGGCACGAGCGCCTTCTACGCCCCTGCCTCGAGCGCCGTCTCCATGGCCGAGAGCTACCTCCTCGACCAAAAGCGCATGCTCGCCTGCGCGGCCTACCTCGACGGCGAGTACGGCTACAAGGACCTCTATATGGGCGTGCCCGCCGTGATCGGCTCGGCCGGCGTCGAGAAGATCGTGCAGCTCTCGCTGACCGACTCCGAGAAGGACATGCTCGCCAAGAGCGCGAAGAGCGTGCAGGGCATCGTCGACGTCGTGAAGAAGTCGAGCTGACGACGCGGAGCGCGCGCCCGTCGAGCCGCGTCGCGTTCGGAGATTGGCAGACTCCGGCGGCGCTGGCGGCCGATGTCGTCGCCCTGATCGCGGCGCGCGGCCTCGTGCCGCGCACGGTCGTCGAGCCCACGTGCGGCCGCGGCGCGTTCCTCGTGGCGGCGCGCGCGGCGTTCCCGGCGGCGCGGCTCGTCGGCCTCGACGTGTCGGCGGCGCACCTCGCCGCGGCGCGCGACGCCCTCGGGGACGCGGCCACGCTCACGCACGCGGACTTCTTCGGCGTCGACTGGGCCGCGGAGATGGCGTGCGCGGAGGCGCCCGTGCTCGTCCTCGGCAACCCGCCGTGGGTCACCTCGGCGACGATCGGCGCGATCGGCGCGGCGAACCTGCCGCCGAAGTCGAACGCGGCGGGCCTCCGCGGCCTCGACGCGATCACGGGCAAGGCGAACTTCGACGTCTCGGAGTGGATGATCACGCGGCTCGTCGACGCGACGCGCGACACGGACGCGACGATCGCGGTGCTCTGCAAGGCGAGCGTCGCGCGGCGCGTGCTCGTCGACGCGTGCAAGCGGCGCGTGCCGGCGCGCGCGTCGGTCCTCCGCGTGGACGCGCGGGCGCATTTTCGCGCCGCCGTCGACGCGGCGCTCCTCGTGATCGAACGGGCGGGCGAGCCGATCCGCGCCTGGGACGAGCACGACGGCCTCTCGACGAGGGCGCCTGCGCGGCGCGCCGGGATCGTCGACGGCGCGCCCTGCCCCGACCTCGGGGCGGCTGCGCGCACGCGCGACCTCGAGGGCGAGAGCCGCGATTGGCGCTCCGGCGTCAAGCACGACTGCGCCGCCGTGATGGAGCTCTCGCGCGACGGCGGTCGGCTCGTGAACGGCCTCGGCGAGCCGGTCGACGTCGAGGAGGAGCTCGTCTATCCGCTGCTCAAGAGCTCGGACGTCGCGCGAGGGCTCGGGCCGCGTCGATGGATGGTGGTCACGCAGCGCGCCCTCGCCGACGACACGCGCGCGCTCGAGCGACGTTGTCCGCGCGCGTGGGCCTACCTCGCACGTCACGCCGCGCGCCTCGCCGCGCGCAAGAGCTCCGTTTACGCGGGCCGTCCTCCATATGCGATGTTCGGAGTCGGCGACTACGCATTTGCCGATCACAAAGTCGCCGTGTCCGGCCTCTACAAGCGCGCTCGGTTCTCGGCCGTCGCGCCGTTCGAAGGGCGACCCGTGCTCGTCGACGACACGTGCTACGCGCTCCCGTGCGCCGACGGCGGCGGCGCCGCGCGGCTCGCCGAGGCCCTCAACGGCCCGCGCGCGCAGGCGTTCTTCGCCGCGCGCGCGTTCACGGATTCGAAGCGCCCCATCACGAAGGCGCTGCTCGCGTCGCTGTCGATCGAGGCGCTGCTCAGCCCATGTGGCGGATGACCTCGGTCGCAAACTCGGAGCATTTGACCTCCTTCGCGCCCTCCATCAGCCGGGCGAAGTCGTAGGTCACGGTCTTCGCGCCGATCGCGCCGTCCATGCCCTTGTTGATGAGGTCCGCCGCCTCGGTCCAGCCGAGGTGGCGGAGCATCATCTCGCCCGAGAGCACCACGGAGCCGGGGTTCACCTTGTCGAGGTTCGCGTATTTGGGCGCCGTGCCGTGCGTCGCCTCGAAGATGGCGTGGCCGGTCACGTAGTTGATGTTGCCGCCGGGCGCGATGCCGATGCCGCCGATCTGCGCCGCGAGCGCGTCGGACAGGTAGTCGCCGTTGAGGTTCGGCGTCGCGACCACGTCGAACTCCTTCGGCCGCGTGAGCACCTGCTGGAGGGTGATGTCGGCGATGGAGTCCTTGACCTTGAGCATCTTCTTCCAGCGACCGTCGCCGTGCGTCTTCGCGAGCGCGAGCGCGGCCTCGACCTCGGCCTTGAACTCGGCCTGCAGATCGGGGGGCGCCATGTCGAAGCCGGGCTCGATCTCGCGCGCGTTCGCCTCGGTCGTCATGCCCGGGTTCTTCTCCTTGTTGCCGAGGATCCAGGTCTCGCGCTCGGTCACGATCTTGTCGCGGAACTCGCGCGTCGCGAGGGCGTAGCCCCAGTTCTTGAACGCGCCCTCGGTGAACTTCATGATGTTGCCCTTGTGCACGAAGGTGACGCTCTTGCGACCTTCCTTGAGGGCGTACTCGATGGCGGCGCGCGCCAGGCGCTCGGTGCCCTCGCGGCTCATGGGCTTGATGCCGATGCCGCTGGTCGCGGGGAAGCGGATCTTCTTCACGCCCATCTCGTTCTGCAGGAACGCGATGACCTTCTTCGCCTCGGGGCTCTCGGCCTCCCACTCGATGCCGGCGTAGATGTCCTCGGTGTTCTCGCGGAAGATCACCATGTCGACGGCGCTCGGGTCCTTCACGGGCGAGGGCACGCCCTGGTACCAGCGCACGGGGCGGAGGCACACGTAGAGGTCGAGCATCTGCCGGAGCGCGACGTTCAGCGAGCGGATGCCCTTGCCGATCGGGGTGGTGAGCGGCCCCTTGATGCCGACGAGGTACCTTCGATACGACTCGACCGTCTTCTCGGGGAGCCAATTGTCGAACTGCTTGAACGCCTTCTCGCCCGCGTAGACCTCGTACCAGGCGATCTTCTTCTTGCCCGCGTAAGCCTTCTCGACGGCCGCATCGAAGACGCGCTGGCTCGCGCGCCAGATGTCGGGGCCCGTGCCGTCGCCCTCGATGAAGGGGAGGATCGGCTGGTTCGGCACCTGGAGCTCACCGCTGGGCGACGTCGTGATCGCGTCGCCGTGCGTCGGATCGGGGAAGGACATGCGCGGCGAGGTACCGCCTCCGCGCGTCGTTTACAAGACGCGGCCCGCGACGCGCGGCGTCAAGCCCGTGCGCAAACGTGGATTCGGCCAAATCGCGGTGGTACGACGCCGCGATGCTGCACCGGCGCCTCCTCGCATCGGCCCTCGGCGCGTCGCTCGCCGCCGCGGTCGCCGCGTTCGCGCCGAGCGCGCGCGCGATCATCGTCGAGCGCGTCGTCGCCATCGTCGGCGACCACCCGGTGCTGCTCTCCGAGCTCGAGGCGCGCACGCGGCCGTTCCGCTTCCAGATCATCCAACGCGTCCCCGCCGGCGCGCAGCGCGCCGCCGCCAACGATCAGATCAACCGCGAGATGCTCGGCAAGATCATCGACGAAGAGCTCGAGAAGCAGGCCGCCGAGCACGCGCACATCACCGTCACGAGCGAAGAGATCGACAACGCGTTCAAGAACATCGCGGCGAGCCAGGGCCTCACCGTGGCCGACCTGTTCAAGGACGCGCGCACGCGCTCGGGCCTCAGCGAGCAGGACTACCGCGAGGAGATCCGTCGCCAGATCCTCGAGGGGAAGATGCTCCAGCTCCGCGTGAAGGGCCGCATCCGCGTCACCGAGGAGGACGTCCGCACGCGCTACGAGCGCGCGGTGAAGGACGAGCGCAAGGTGCGCGACTTCCACGCCGCGTGGATCGTCGTCCGCGTCATGCCCGGCTCGAGCACGGGCGCGACGCTCGAGCGCGCCGCGCTCGCGAAGGACATCGTCGCGCGCGCCTCACGCGGCGAGGATTTCGCGAAGCTCGCGCAGCAGTACTCGGACGACACGACGACGCGCGACATCGGCGGCGACCTCGGCCTCCGCGCCCCGCGCGAGTCGCCGCAGGCGCAGATGGGCAAGCGCCCGTCGCTCTCGAAGGAGCTCGAGGACGAGGTGATGAAGCTCGAGACGAACGAGGTCGCGGGCCCCATCCGCACGCCGGAGGCGTTCATCGTCGTGAAGCTGCTCACGCGGGCGCCGTCGCATTTCACGTCGATCCAGGCGTCGCGCGGCGAGATCATGTCGATGCTCCAGCAAGAGCAGTTCGACCACGCGAAGCGCCGCTGGCTCGACGAGCTGAAGAACCGGACGCACGTCGAAGTCCGGCTGTGAACGCGGGCCGCAGGGGCGCCTCCGGCGTCACGGACGTCGAGGTCCCCGCCGCCTGCACCTCGTGCGGCGTCTGCTGCTTCTCGACCCTCCCCGAGTACATCCGCGTCTTCGGCGTGGACTGGGACCGCATGAGCGAGCGCGCGCGCGAGCTCACCGAGTTCATCGAGAACCGCTGCTACATGCGCGTCGTCCACGACGCGGCGACGCCGGGCGGTAGCCACTGCGCCGCCCTCGTCGTCGCGCCCGGCGCCGCGCTCGCGTTCACCTGTTCCATCTACGACGAGCGCCCGGACTGTTGCCGAGCCCTCGAGCGCGGCTCGGGCAGCTGCCGCGCCGATCTCCACGCGAAGAAGGCGCGCGTCGCCGCCGAGGTCGAGCGCCTCATCGAGCTCCGCCGCGGCCCCGCACCGTCGGATTAGAAAATTTCAGAAGATGTAGGCACGAGACGTACACGTCGGGCTCCGTATGGTGAATAGGGCACGCATGACCTCTGCCCGTCGCTGCCTCCTGGGCCCGAGCCTCGCCGCCGCCCTCCTCGTTCCTGCGGTCGCGCACGCGACGACGCCGACGGAGCGCTTCTCGGCGACGCAGCCGGGGAAGATCATCGCGATCGGCAACGCGCTCGGCTTGAGCCACCTCGCGAGCACGAACGCCCCGGGCACGGCCGACTCGATCGGCACCTTCATCTCGCTCGGCACCGGGTCGGACACGTCGCCTGCCCCCGGCGGCTGGCCGATGGGGACCACGAACGACTGGACGAAGAACGGCTCCACCGCCGTCCTCACGATCCCGCAAGAGACGCAGATCCTCTACGCCGAGCTCGTGTGGGGCGGCAGCTGGAACTACGGCGGCGAGGTCACGACCGCCTCGACCCTCGACGCGCCGGTCACGCTGCAGGTCGACACCGTCTCGAACCAGATCACGCCCGACGCCGCCACGGCCCTCACGATCGCGACCACGGGTCACAAC
Source organism: Byssovorax sp. (assembly GCA_036500365.1). Classification (GTDB taxonomy): domain Bacteria; phylum Myxococcota_A; class Polyangia; order Polyangiales; family Polyangiaceae; genus DASYCF01. Next base: position 416 of record DASYCF010000018.1, on the reverse strand, counting down.
ACCAACGGCACGACGTTCGCCGCGAACTACTACATGCGCTCGGCCGACGTGACGCAGCTCGTGCAGCAGCACGGCGGCGGCACCGTCTCCGTGAGCGGCGTCCCCGCGACGCAGACCGAGACGATCAACTCGCTGAACGCCGCGGGCTGGTCGCTCATCATCGCGCTGCGCGATCCGCAGGAGCCCATCCGGAACCTCGCCGTGTACGTCGGCGGCACGTTCGTCGACGAGAACACCACCGTCGACTACATGATCAACGGTCTGTGCGTGCCGCCGTCCGGTCCGCTCTCGGGGCACGTCGCCATCAGCGCGATCGAGGGCGACGCGAACCTGACCGGCGATCAGCTGCTCATCGGCGAGACGCAGAACGGCTCGTTCGTGAACCTCTCGGGGCCCAACAACCCCGAGGACAACTT
>DASYCF010000017.1:0-4780 GCA_036500365.1 Byssovorax sp. | reverse complement strand
GCCGTCATCGCCGCCCGCGCCGAGGACGTCGCGCCCGACTCGGACGAGGCGGCGCTGATGGAGCGCATGGACGTGCACGGCTTCGTCATGGCGCCGCTCCGCGTCGGCGGGAGCGTGCGCGGCGTCGTCATGCTGCAGGTGCTCGGCCACTCGCGCCACGACGCCGACCTGGCGGCGCCGCGCTCGCGCCTCGTCGCCGACGTCGTTTCCGACGCGCTCTCACGCAAGGCGGCGACCGAGAGCTTGCGCCGGTCGCGCCAGCGCTTCCTGCGCATCATCGACAGCGCGCTCGACGGGGTGGTGGTCGTCGATCCAACCGGCGTCGTCGTCGAGTGGAGCGCGCAGGCGTCGGTCGTGTTCGGCGTCCCGCGCGAGGCGGCGATGCACGCGCTCTTGGCGGACCGCGTACACCCGGACGATCGCGGCGCGTTCCGCCGCCGCCTCGACGCCGTGGCGGAGGCGACGGGTCAACCGGCCGAGCGCTTCGAGCTCCGCGCGCGCCGCGGCGAGGTCGTCTTCCCGCTCGAGGTCTCCGCGGCGCGCCTCGAGATGGCCGAGGGGGGCGCCGTCATCGCCATCTTCGCGCGCGACATCACCGACCGAAAGCGCGCCGAGGCCGAGCGTCAGCGCGCCTTCGACGAGGTGTCGCGCCAGAAGCGCAGCGCCGAGATGGAGCGCGATTACCTGCGCGAGGACCAGGACGACCCGCACCTCGTCCTCGGATCGAGCCCGGCGCTGAAGAGCGCGCTCGCGCTGGTCGAGGCCGTCGCCGAGACCGACGCCACCGTGCTCCTGCTCGGCGAGTCGGGGGTCGGCAAGGAGTGCTTCGCGCGGCTCGTCCACGCGTCGAGCCGCCGCGCGCGCGGCCCGTTCGTGCGCGTCAACTGCGCGTCGATCCCGTCGACGCTCTTCGAGAGCGAGTTCTTCGGCCACGCGAAGGGCTCGTTCACGGGCGCGCACAAGGATCGCGTCGGCCGCTTCGAGCTCGCCGACGGCGGCACGCTCCTGCTCGACGAGGTGGGCGAGATCCCGCTCGACCTCCAGGCGAAGCTCTTGCGCGTCCTGCAAGAGGGCGAGTTCGAGCGCGTCGGCGAGGACAAGACGCGCAAGCTCGACGTGCGCATCGTCGCGGCGACGAACCGCGACCTCGCGCAGGAGGCCGCGACGGGGCGCTTCCGCGGCGACCTCTACTTTCGCCTCGGCGTCTTCCCCGTGCGCGTCCCGCCGCTGCGCGAGCGCGGCGACGACATCGTGCTGCTCGCCGAGCACTTCCTCGCGCAGCACGCCGGCAAGCTGCGACGCACCGGGCTGACGCTGAGCCGCGAGGACGCGCGGCGCCTCAAGGCGTACGAGTGGCCCGGCAACGTGCGCGAGCTGGATCACGTCATCGAGCGCGCGGTGATCCTGTCTCGCACCGGGCCGCTCCGCCTCGACATCGCGCTCGCCGGGGCGGCGGCGTCGCTCCCCGCGCCTGCGGCCGCCTCGAGCGCGCCGCCTCGAGCCGACGCTCTCTTGAGCGAGGCGGACCTCCGGCGCATCGAGCGCGAGAACCTCGTCGCCGCGCTGAGCCGCGCGTCGGGTCGCATCTCGGGGCCGGGCGGCGCGGCGGAGCTGCTCGGCATGCGCCCGTCGACGATGCGCGACCGGATAAAGGCGCTCGGTATCCAGCGCTAGCGATCACGGGATCCCGCGAACCGCTCGCGGGGTCTCGTCGCCGGCGCGCCGCGCGGCTCGCAACTGCCCGACTTCACTGCGCCGACGCGCAGGCACGGGAGCTGCTGTGGGTCGTCGCATGACCGACGATCGCCTCGCTCGCAGCATCGCTTGCCCCGGAGGCGAAGGCCTCGACGACGACTACGTCGCCTCCGTCGCGGCGGTCGAGCTCGTTCGGGCGATCGCGCAGGTCCTGTCGACACCGGTGGAGGCGCTCGTCAGGAACCTCGACGACGCGGAGATCATCGCGACCGACGTGAGCCGTGGGCTCGGCGCGGCCGCGCGGCCGCTCGGCGATCGCCTGCGCGCCGCGCGTTGGTCTGCCGACCGGCTCGATCGCGTGACGCGCGCGCTCGACGCGGTCGCGCGCTTCCGCGAGCGGTCGCTCGTGCCGCTCGACCTAGAGGACGTGCTCTGCGATGCGGAGGCGCTCGTCCGCGCGACGGCGGGCCGGCGCGACGTGATCGCGTGCGCGTGCGCGCCGTCGCGGCCCGTGCTCGCCGACCCGACGCGCCTCGTGCAGACGGTCGCGCGGCTCCTCCAGCTCGCGGTCGAGTACGTGGCCGACGCCGCGAGCCGGCCGGTCGACGTGCGCGTGTTCGACGGCGACGACGGGCCGACCCTCGAGATCCTCGCGCGGCGCGACGACGACCGCGGCCCGCCACGGAGCGCGCTCGCGGAGCTCGACGTCGTGCTCTGCCGCCACCTCGTCGGCCTCCACGGCGGCCGCCTCGACATCACCGCGCGCGGCGGCGTGCTCACGGCGCACCTCGTCTTGCCTCCGTTCGAGCCGGTCGTGGCGAGCGATCGACAGACGTCGCGCCCCCGCTCGCGCGACGGAGACCTCGGCGCCTGAGCGCGGCCCGGATCGAAGCAAGGAGAGACCATGCGAGAGTTCGAGTGCAGCGACGAGAAGATCCTGGTGCGGCGCGGCGTCATCGACGCGTTCGTCGCCGCGTTCGGCCCGTACAAGGGCCGCGGCGAGCGCGTCGTGTGCCGCCACCTCGGCGTCGAGACCATCGGCGGCGATCCCGAAGCGTGGTTCTCGGCGTCGAGGTTCCTCGCCGCGATGGCCGAGCTGCAAGATCAGTTCGGCAGCGCGTTCATGCGCAAGGTCGGCTCGTTCATCTTCGACAAAGCCGTGTTCCCGCCCGGGATCGACGCGGTGACGAAGGGCATGGAGCTCATCCACACCGCGTATCACATGAACCACAGCGCCGACGCCAAGGGGCGCATCGGCGGCTATCACTGGGTCTCGATGGGCGATCGCGCGGGCACGATGACCTGCGACAACCCGTACCCGTGCGCGTTCGACGTCGGCATCATCGAGACGATCGCCCGCCGCTTCGAATCCGCCGCGCACGTGCTGCACGTGCCCGGAGGCTGCCGCCACGACGGCGCCGAGGCCTGCCAGTACAAGGTGGAGTGGTGAGCGCGAACGCGCCGTTCGAGGCGCGCCTCCGCCGCGCGGAGCACGTGCTCACGAAGGTCTCGGAGGGCCAGCTCGACCAGCGGCTCGAGCTCGGCGAGACGGAGGACGCGCTCACGGGGCTCGAGATGGGGATCAACTTCCTCATCGTCGACCTGCGCGAGACCGAGCAGACGAACCGCGAGCAGCGCGAGGCGCTCGTCGCGCAGCAGCGCGAGCTCGAGGCGAAGCTCGCGACGATCGAGCAGCAGGCCGCCGCCATCCGCGAGATGACGACGCCCGTGATGGAGATCTGGGACGACGTGCTCGTCTTGCCGATCGTCGGCGTGGTCGACACGCGCCGCAGCATGGACATCATGTCGAGCCTGCTCGAGGCGATCGTCGCGCGGCAGGCCAAGTGCGTCATCCTCGACATCACCGGCGTCGAGATCGTCGACACGCGGACGGCGGACTACCTGCTGAAGGTCGCGCGGGCCGCGCGCCTGCTCGGGTCGCGCTGCGTGCTCACGGGGCTCTCGCCCGCCGTCGCGCAGACGCTCGTCGAGATCGGCGCCGACCTCACCGAGGTGCGCACGCTCAGGAACCTCAAAGCGGGGCTCCTCGACTGCCTGCGCTTCCTGAAGACCGGGCGCGCGGAGCGTTGACGTGGCGCGCGCGATCCCGATCATCCGCCTCCACGGCACGCTGCTCGTGTCGATCCAGGTCGCGCTGAGCGACCGCCTCATCCTCGAGCTGAAGGACGACCTCGCGCACGAGATCCGCGCCTACGACGCGCACGGGCTCGTCGTCGAGGTCTCGGGCGTCGACCTCTTCGACAGCTTCATCGCCGCGTCGATCCAGGCGCTCTCGAACATGGCGCGCCTCATGGGCGTGCGCACCATCCTCGCCGGGTTGAACGCCGGCATGGCGATCACGCTCGTCGAGATGGGCATGCACCTCGACGACGTCGAGACGGCGCTCGACCTCGAGTCGGCGCTCGATCGGCTCGGCGAGCGCAGCGACGGCGCGCGCGCAGAGGCGCAGCTGCAAGACGAGGCGCTCCTCTTGGGGGAGGAGCCCAGGTGACGCGCCGCGCGACCGCCGACGACGTGCGCGCCGTGCTCTCCCGCTTCGTCAGCCGCGTCACGGCCGCGAGCATCGCGCGGTCCGCCGCCGACCGCGCGGGCCTCGGCGCCGCGCGCTTCGAGCGCCTCGGCCCCGACGCGTCGACGCTCGGCGAGCTCAAGACCGGCGTCGCGCTGTTCGTCGCCGAGGAGCAACGCGCCGAGTGCCTCGTGCGGCTCGGCGCGCTCGCGCTCGCGCCGTCGGACGCGCGCACCCCCGCGCCTGCCGCCGAAGCTCCGCCCGCGCCGCGGCAAGTCATCGCGGTGCGCGACGAGAACGGCATCGTCGACGCGCGCACGCAGGCGCGCCTCCTCGCGGCGAACCTCGGCTTCGGGTCGACCGCGCAGTACAAGATCGCGACGGCCGTCTCCGAGCTCTCCCGCAACATGTTCCGCTACGCCGGCGGCGGCGTCGTCGAGATCGAGGCGCTCGTCGCGCCGCGCGCCGGCGTGTCCGTGGTCGCGCGCGACGAGGGCCCCGGCATCGTCGACCTCGGCCATGTGCTGAGCGGCGCGTATCGATCGCGCACGGGCC
>DASYCF010000016.1:0-2480 GCA_036500365.1 Byssovorax sp. | reverse complement strand
CTCGTCCACCGGTCGAGGTCACGTCACACGGAGTCGCGGCGCTTCAAGAGCACCATCACCGCCGCCATCGAGGCGACGCCGATCGTCGCCAGCGCCGCGAGCGACACCCACGGGCGGTCCTGCGTCGTGAAGCCGAGCCCGCCGTCGCCGATCGTGGCGTTCCTCACCTCCTCGATCGCGCAGTTGAACCCGGCGACGGTGACGCCCGCGCCGCTCGGCACGCAGGCGCGCACGCGCCACGCGTTCGCGAGGGCCTGGCGCTCGGTCGCGATGAGGCCCTCGAACGCCCACCGCGAGGGCATGAGCGCCATCACGTAGGGGAGCCAGCCCTTGTTCGTCATCGGCACGAGGCGCCCGCCGAGCACGACCTGCGGGATGAGCGCGATGGGGGTGAGCGCCATCGCCGCCTCGCTCGACGTCACGAGCGTCGAGATGAGCAGGCCGATCGACGTCGCCGTCATCGCGGTCGCGACCATGTAGCCGAGCATCGTGAAGAGCGCGCCGACCTCCCCGTTGCCGAGGCCGAGCGCGGGGAACACGATGACGAGGAGCACGGAGCACTGCACGATCGAGAGGCCCGTGAGCCACGTGAACTTCGAGAGCACGTAGTTCACGATCGAGAGGTTCACCATGCGCTCGCGGCGGTAGATCGCCTGCTCGCTCACGATCTCGCGGGCGGCGTTGCTCGTGCCGAACCAGATCGCCGCCACCGCCAGGAGGAAGAGCGCGCCGCCGAGGTCGGCCACCTTGGTGAAGCGCGCCGTGTCGGCGAGGCAGCTCTGCGCGAGCATCACGCCCCGCCTCGCCGCGTTCGCCTCGATCGTCGAGAGGTGCTGCTTGCACCAGAGATCCGGCGTCTTGATCGGATCGAAGAAGACCGCCGCGAGCAGGATCCCGATGAGCGGCGCCTGCGCGAGCAAGATGGCGGTGCCCACGCGGTCGCGCCGCTTGACGATCGCGTAGCGCGAGCACAGGAGTCGGAACTGGAGCATGAGCGGCACCTTCGCGCGCGACTCGCTCCTCGCGCCGCTCGGCTTGCCGGGCTGGCGGTTGCCCGCGTACATCTGTCGATAGACGGGGTTCTCGGGGCTGTAATACTCGAGGCGCCAGGCCTTCGCCGCGGCGAGGCGCGCGGACGGCTTGTCGGCGAAGCCGCCCGTGCCGATCGCGTCGTCCTCGCGCTGGCGGAGCAGATCGAACATGTCGCGCGGGTTGTCGATCCGAGCGCCCTTCTTCGCGACGTACTGGCCGAAGAACTGGTAGCTCGCGGCGCCGGTCGGGCCGAAGTACAGCGGCTCTCCGCCGTAGCCGAGCACGAAGGCGAGGTTGAACTTCTCGTACTCCTCGCGCGCGGGCTGATGAATGGTGACGAGGATCGTCTTGCCATATCGCTTGGCGAGGTCGGCGAGCAGATCGATGAGCGCCACCGTGTCGTCGGCGGCGAGGCCGCTCGTCGGCTCGTCGAGGAACAAGAGCGCAGGATCGGTGACGAGCTCGAGCGCGATGTTGACGCGCTTGCGCTGCCCGCCCGAGAGCACCTTGCGCTCGGGCTTTCCGATCTCGAGGTCCTTCACCGGCTCGAGGCCGAGGTCCTTCACCACCTGCTCGACGCGCCGATCGATCTCGGCGTCGCTGAAGTCGGGCGGCAGGCGGAACTGCGCCGAGTACTTGATGGCCTCCCAGACGGTGAGCTCGGGGTGGACGATGTCGTCCTGCGGCACGTAGCCGATGCTGCCGCGGAGCGCGTCGTAGATGGCATAGAGGCTCTCGCCGTTGACGCGCACCTCGCCGCTCGACGGGCGGAGATAACCATTGAGGACCGTGAGGAGCGTCGTCTTGCCGGCGCCGCTCGGACCCATGATCGCGATCAGATCGCCGGGCAGCGCCTTGAACGTCACGTGATCGAGCAAGACGCGCTGCGCGCCGGGCCGCTGCCGATCGGCGACGGAGAGGAACAGGTCGAGCGCCTCGATCTCGACCTGGTTGCCGCTCCAATCGGCGCGCTCGTGCTCGACGAACGCGCGGATCGCGCCGCCCTCGACGACGAGCGTCATCGCATAAGGGCCGACGAAGATGCGCTCGCCGGGCTTGACCTTCACGGGGTCGCCGGGCGCGATGCGGCGCCCGTCGACATGGGTGCCGTTCGTGCTGCCGAGGTCGGTGACGACGAGCAGCCCGTCGCCGGTGACGCCGACGCTCGCGTGGCGCACCGAGACCTGCGGATACGGGAGCACGATGTCGGCCGGCGGCGCGCGGCCGATGACGGCCTGCTTCTGCTGCGCGAGCCCCGCGAGCTCCTGGATGTTGACCGAGCCGAACATCGTGCGCGGCCGCGCGACCGGGGGCGCGTCGGCGTAGCCCTGCACGGCGACGGTCGCGCGCTTCTCGAGCAAGCTCGGCGAGCCGACGGCCGGCGACGACGCGCGCATGACGCTCGGCGAGCCGACGGCGGGCGGCGAGACGGGCGGCTGCGTCACCCC
>DASYCF010000015.1:0-4885 GCA_036500365.1 Byssovorax sp. | reverse complement strand
CGGGCTCGCCTCGCGCGCGCTCGAGCTCGCAGCGAACAGCCGCCTCCTCCGCGCGACGTTCAGCGCCGCACCCGCGATCGAGATCGACAGCGACATCGAGGACGTCGTGTACGTGAACTACCTGGTCGACGCCGCGCGCCTCGAGCCGTTCGTGGCCGAGGGCCTCGAGCTCCAGCGCGTCGGACCCGCGGGCGCGCACGCCGTGTTCTCGATGCTCACGTATCGGCACGGGCACTTCGGCCCCGCGCTGCTCGGGTCGATGCGCCGCCTCTTGCCCTCGCCCGTGCAGTCGAACTGGCGGACGTACGTGCGCGACCCGCGGACGAAGCGCGAGGGCATCTACTTCGTGACCAACTGCGTGACGAGCGCCGCCTACGCGATCGGCGCGCGGATCGTGGCCGAGGGCATGCCGATGCACCTGCTCGCGCGCGGCAGCGTCACGAAGGGCGGCCACGACGCGATCTCGGTGAGGCTCGACGCGGGTCGCGGCACGGCGCCCGACCTCGACGCCTCGCTCGCCGTCGCCGCGCTTCGCCAGCTGCCCGAGGCGTGGCGCGCTTGCTTCGACGACTACGACGCGATGCTCGCGCACGTCGTCCCGCAGGATCGCGCGCTGTCGACGCTGCCGTGGCGTCGCGAGACCGCGCGCGCCGAGATCGATCTCGGGATCCCGCTCGCCGCGTGCGTGCCGCTCGAGGGTCGCGTCGCGTCGCGCGTCGCCGAGGCGATCGTGGGCGACGCGGCGCCGCTCTGCTTCCTCGTCCGCGCCGTCGCGTTCCGCTTCACGCAAGACGCGCGCGACCCGTGGTGATCGCGGCCCTCGAAGAGGAGACGAAGCGCTACACGAAGAGGTCGAGCCCGTCGGCCGCGAGCGACCACCCGGGCTGCGGCGCGTCGCCCGCGAGCAGCGCCGAGTCGTGCGCGACGCCGACGAGGTAGCGGTGCCTCTGCGTCGTCGCGTCGAGGCGCGGCGCGGCGCTCGCGTCGGCGAACACGCACGCGGCGCGCGCGGCGGCCGCCGGCAGCTCGCTCCCTGCGCCGAGGTCGGGCGCCCACACGAGCACGCGATCGGAGCCTGGCTCGTGCACGATCACGGCGGCGCGCGCGCCGGTCTGCGGGGCGAACGACACGACGAGCCCGCAGTCGACGTCGCCGCTCGTGACCTTCGCGCCCTCGTCGGAGGACGCGACCACCGCCGCGGAGGTCGGCGCGATCGCGGCGACGCGCGCGGCGTCGGCGGCAGGCGCGAACACCGTCAACGCCGCGCCCCCGAGCGCGCCGAGGCCGCCTGCGTCCGCGAGGTCGGCGCTCGCGACCGCGACCGCGACGAGCGGCGGCGGTGCGCCTGGCTGAGGAAACAGCCCGTCGAACGAGCCGATTTGACGGAGCACGTCGGGCGACGCGCCGACGAGCAGCCACGTCTCGCCATCGGCGCTCACGGCGACCGAGGCGTGCGTGCGGCGGCGGATCGCGTGCGCGCGCACGGCCACGCATGCGTCACACGCGCAGTCCCAGCGCGGCACACCGCCGAGCGCGGCGCTCCCGAGAAGGCGAACGAGCACGTCAACCGAGAGAGGGCGTCGCGCGCGCGTCGTCGCCACGGACGGAGACGTCGCGCGGCTCGCGCCGCGACGTGAGGAGCTGCCGCAGCATGCCGGCGACCGCGATCGTCGCCTCGCGAGCCGGGCGGCTCACCGCGGTCATGTTGCCGAAGCCGTGGATGAGCCCCGTCGCGCGGAGCAGCGTCGCCTGGGTGCCCGCCGCGGCCAGCGCGCGCACGTACGCCTCGCCCTCGTCGCGCAGCGGATCGAACGCCGCCGTGACCACGACGGCCGGAGGCAGGTTGTCGAGCCGCGCCGCGCGGAGCGGCGACAGGCGCGGATCCTTGCGGTCGATCTCGCGTCCGACGTAGTGACGCTCGCACCAGTCCATGTCGGCCTGCGTGAGGAAGAAGCCGGACGCGAACAGGTGGCGCGACGGTCGCCGCTCGGCCCAGTCGACGCTCGGGTAGAGGAGCAGCTGCGCCGCGATGCGTGGACCGCCGAGGTCCCGCGCGCGCTGCGCGCTGACGGCGGCGAGGTTGCCGCCCGCGCTGTCGCCGCCGACCGCGATGCGCGCCGGATCGGCGCCGAGCGCGGCCGCGTGCTCGGAGGCCCAGCGCACGCTCGCGAGCGCGTCGTCTACGGCGGCGGGGAACGGCGCCTCGGGCGCGAGCCGATAGCCGACGGACAGAACGTCGACGCCGCCGAAGCGGCAGAGCACGCGGCAGAGCTCGTCGTGCGTGTCGACGTCGCCGACGACCCACCCGCCGCCGTGGAAGAACACGAGCAGCGGCGCGGGCCCGTCGCGATCATGAACCGCGTCGCCGGCGCCGAGGCGACCGCCGTCGGGCCGCGTGTAGTGGCGCGCGGGCAAGCTCGACGCGACGGTGAGATCGCGCACGGCGCCGACCTCGGTGACGCGCCCCGCGTGGACCGCGCTCTCGTGGCGGATCATCTGGCGCGCGACCTCGGGCGTCGAGCCGCCGGGCGGGACGAGCGACGGCGCGCCGCGCGAGCCGCGCACCGCGAGCAGGAGCTGCATGCTCGGGTCGAGCTCCTGCCCATCGACGCGAACGGGCGGCGCGCGGAGGAGCCGGCGCTGCGCGTGCGCCGGGAGAGCGGCGAGCGTCCTCCCGGCGATGAACTCGATCCGATCGCGCAGCTTCATCGACGCGCGCGGCGGCGGTTCGCGACGACGAGGCCGAGCGCCATCAGCGCGAGCGCGGCCGCGCCGCGACCCTCGGGCGCCTCGCCGCCAGCGACGCCGCAGCAACCGCCGCTCTGGTCGATGCCGTTCCCGTCGCCGCCGCCTGCGCCGACGAACGGCACGCCGCCGCCCTTGTCGGTGCTCGTGCCCTGGTTGCCGCCCTGGCCCGTCGCGCTCGACGCGAAGACCGGACCGCCGCCCGCGTTCGAGCCGCTCACGCACACGCCGTTCACGCACTGCGCGGGCGCGGGGCAGTTGCTCGCGTCGCACGTCGACGTCTTGCAGTTGCCCGTCGTCGGGTCGCACGACTTGCCGGACGGGCAGCTCACCCCGGCGCAGAGGTCGACGCAGCCTTGACCCGCGACGCACGTCTGACCGAGCGGGCAAACGACCATGGAGTTGCAGAGATCGACGCACGTGCCCGACGTCGGGTCGCACGTCTGCGCGCCCGTGCACATCGCGCCGACGCACGCGGCGGTGGTGCAGCTGTTCGTCGCGTTGCGGTCGCAGACGAGCCCGCCCGAGCAGCCGATGTCGCCCGCATAGCAGTTGCACGGCGGGCTGCACACGCCGGCGCTGCACGTGGTGCCCGTCGGGCACTGGATGTTCGCGCACGGGTCGATGCACTGCCCGTCTTGGCAGACCTGATCGCCGGGGCAGTCGACGCCCTGGCACGCGTCGACGCAGACGTTGTTGACGCACACCTGGCCCGGCGCGCAGCCGCAGTCGATCGGCTCGCAGAACTTGTCGGCGCTGCAGGTGAACCCGTTCGGGCACGTGGTGAACTCGCCGCTGCCGGAGCAAGGCGCGAGGCAGATCGAGTTCTCGCACTTCTCGCCGGCCGGGCAGGTGGTGCCGATCATGCCGTCGCAGTTGAGATCCTTGGTCGCGTCACACGCCTCGGGCGCACCGGGGTGCACGCTGGGATCGGAGTCGTTGCAGTCGCAGGGCGGCGTGGGATCGCAGGCGCAGTCGACGTAGTGATCGCCATCGGCGTCGGGGCAGACGCCCGCGCCGGCCTCGGTGAGGCCGGCGACCGAATCGAGCTCGGCCTCCGATGAGGCGTACTGACACGCGGAGAAGTCGAGCCCGTCGTTGCCAGCGACGATCGCCGTGTACCGGAACGTGATGCCGCACGGCAACGAGAAGACCTGCGCGAACGAGTCCTGCTCCACCGAGTAGTCGGCCGTGTCGCCGCAGCTCGCGTGGCCCGTCGGATCGGGCGTCGGGCGGACATCGACCCACCCCTTCGTGAAGATCTGCTTGAGGACCGCGCGGTTCCACTTGTTCGGATCGACGCCGCTCGTCGCTGGATCGTCGATCTTCTCCCGCGACAGCGGGTTGTCTGACAGGTACACCGTGTACTCGAGCGACTCGCACGGCTGCGGCCCGTGATCGTTGGTCGCGAAGATCGCGACCTTGTTCGATGGGCCGCCGAGATCGAAGACGAGGCCCTCCCACGGGAAATATCCCTGGGTGTCTCCGTCCGCCACGCAGACGTACTGCGGACAGCCGTTCGCGATGTCGTGGTTCGAGGACCGACACGGGTGCCACCACAGGTGATCCGGTGGCCCGCTCATGCGGGCGGACGCGTTCGCGAACGTGTTCGTGACCGTGCCGTCGCACGCGTATTCGCCCGGGCAGTCGTAGGGCAGGACGTCATACCCAGCGCAGCCCGCGAACGACTCGAAGTCGCAGCCCGGCCACTGGTTGAAGAGCACCCCGTACGTCGGCAGGTTGAACGCGCCGACGCCGTTCGAGTCGGTGAAGACGGCGTTCTGCACGACGCCGGTCGCCGCCTGGATCTGCGCGATGCACCGCTCCGGCCCGGTGGGTGAGAGCGTGAGGTCGTCGCACGCGCCGGTCGACGCGTGCGCGGTGGATGCTGCGAGCAGCGGTGCGACGGATGCGAGAGCGAGCACCGCGCGCTTCAAGAACGAGGGAGCGGTCACGGGGCGACCTCCTGGACACTTTCAGGTTACACGGAACCGTCCGTCGCGTCAGGAGGGGCAGGCCTCGGCGCCGCGCCCTCACGGGAAAATCACGTCGACGGGGACAGTGCTGCTCAAGCCAGCGTTGCTGTTGCCCAGCTGGCCGCCGCTGTTATCGCCCCAGCACTGAACGCCGCCCAGGGAGG
>DASYCF010000014.1:0-2859 GCA_036500365.1 Byssovorax sp. | reverse complement strand
CGGCCGCGGCGTCGGCCGAGGCGAGCGCGCCTCCGGCGCCGAGCGCGCCGTCCAGCGCCGGGGCCGCGTCGAGCGCGCCCGCGACCCCGACGAAGAAGCCGTAGAAGCCCCGAGCGGGCCGGCCGAGCGGGAGGGCTCACTTCGCCTGCGTGACGGGCAGCGCGAGGCGCGCGAGCACGCGCTCCGACGTGCGCGCGAGGAGCGCGTCGGCGGACGGCTCGCCGCCCGCGCCGACGGGGCCGAGGTACGCCCGCGCCGCGACCGCGCCGACGCGCCGCTCGAGGAGCTCCGCGAGCAGGAGGCGAGCGAGCAGGGATGGGGCCGAGACGCCGCGCGGCATCGCGAGCGCGGCCTCGAGGCACCCCGCGTCGCCGAGCGCGTCACACGCGACCGCCGCCGCGACGCGCGCCGATCCGTCCGCCGGGTCCGCCGCGACGACCAGCTGCGCTCGGCCGCGCGCGTACGCCGTCCTCCCGAGCGCGGCCGCCCGCACCGCGACGTCGACGAGCGGGAGCCCGGCGTGCCGCGCGATGCGCTCGGCCGCGTCCGTCTCGCCGCGAGAGAGCGCCGCGTCGAGCGCCGCGAGCGTCCCGGAGTCGGCCGCGGTCCCGCGTCCGCTCGCGAGCTCGACGCCCTTCGCCGCGAGCCTCGAGAGGCGCGCCGCCGTGTCGGCCGCGAGCGCGGCGTCGCCGCTGCGGAGCGCGAGATCGTGCAGCGCGGCGAGCGCCGCGGGCGAGCTCGGCTCGGCGAGGGTGAGCGCGTGCAGCGTGCGGAGCGCGTCGGCGCCGAGGCCCCCGCGCTCCTCGGCCGCCGCGAGCAACAGCGACGCCTCGGCCCGCTCCGGGTCGAGCGCGAGCGCGCGCCGCGCCTCGGCCAACGCCTCGTCGGCGTGGCCGTCGTGGAGCGCGCACCGCCCCCGCTCGAGGTGGAGGGGCGCATACGCCGCGTCGGCTTGGGCGCCGCGATCGAACGCCGCGCGCGCGCCCGCGCCGTCGCCCGCCGCGCAGCGCGCGGCGCCGAGCCGCGTCAGCACGTCCGCGCTCGGGCCGTCATCGCTCGCAGCGGCCTCGAACGCGCGCGCTGCGGCAGCGAAATCGCCGCGCTCCTCCGCCTCGGCGCCGATCGCGTACCAGGTGTAGGCGACGTCCGACACGAAGCGCCCGCGCACCTCGCGACCGTCGACCACGCGCACGACGCCGCCCTCGGCGCAGCCGGCCGCGCCGAGCATCGCCGCGACCACGATCGCCGCCCCCGACAGCGCCGCGCGACCCTGCCCGAAGCGGACGATGCGCGCGATCACGTTCGCCCGATCCTCGTCACGTCAGCGCAGCGGTGGCGGCGCCGACGTGGCGCCCGTCGCCCTGTGGTGGAGCGCCATGTGGCCCCGCTGGATGCCCTCGGTCGCGAGCGCGCGCAGCGCCGCGAGGTTGGTCGCGAGGCCGGCCGCCGCGGTCACCGACGCGAGCTCGCCCGACGACCGCGCGCCGAGGATCGCGAGCGCGAGCGCGGCCCCGCGGTGGGCCCGGAGCGCGCCGCCGACGACGCCGAGCGAGAGCGGCAGCTCGAGCTCACCGGTCAGCTCGCGCTCGTCGCTCGACAGTCGCCACGTCGCGAGCGGGCCGTATTTGCCAGCGCGCGCCGCGTACGCGTGCGCGGCCGCCTCGACGGCGCGAAAATCGTTGCCGGTCGCGATGACGACCGCGTCGACGCCGTTCATCACCCCCTTGTTGTGCGTGACGGCGCGGTACGGGTCGAGCTCGGCGAAGCGCGACGCTCGGGCGACGCCGCGCGCCGCCTCGAGCCCCGGCACGCGGCCGCACGCGAGGGCATCGACGGGCAGCGTGGCGCGGACGCGGACGAGGCGCCGGTCGCAGTAGTTCGACAGGATGCGCAGGCCCACCTCGCCGCCGGTGAGCTCCGCGACGCGCGGGCCGAGCGCCTCGGCCACGGTGTTGAGCAGGTTCGCGCCCATCGCGTCGAGGCAGTCGACGATCACGTGCACGACGACGAAGCCCTCGCCGAGGTCGCGCGCCTCGATCTCGCGAGCGCCGCCGCCGCGCGACGTCACGCCGGGGATCGCCGCGTCGGCCGCGGCGAGCAGCGCCTTCGACGCCGCGAGCACGCGCGCGCACGCGGCCGCCCCGTCGGCCACGGCGTGCGCCTCGACCTGCGCGGTCATGAGCGAGCCCGTGTACTTCGCCTCGAACCCGCCGGCCGAGCGCACGCGCTTGCTCGCGTGCGACGTGGCGGCGATGACGCTCGGCTCCTCGGTCGCCATCGGCACCACGTAGTCGACGCCGTTCACGCGCACGTTCTCGGCGACGCCGAACGGGATGCCGAACGTGCCGATGGCGTTCTCGACCATGCGATCGGCGACCGCCTCGTCGAGCCCGCCGCTGGTGAGCGCGGCGTCGACGTGGTCCTCGGGCGCGCCCGTGAGCGCGGCGACGACGCGCCTCCGCTCGGACATCGGCAGCTCGCGCAGGCGCGGCGAGCGGGCTTCGTTGCTGGACGACATGGTGCCCCGATCTACGCCCGCGCCGGTGCGCGTTCCGGGGAGGTTTCGGGGAGATGCATGGGCTACGTCTTCTTGACGCGCTCGCGGGCGGCGGTGATGCGCTGCTGCGTCTCGGGGCTGAACCACGCGTCGAGGAAGCGGGCGCGGCGCGCGGCGCGGTTCTCGCCGGCCCGCGTCAAGGTCGGCGCGGCGAGGTCGGCCTTGATCTGCGCGATGGCGTCCGGCGTGCCCGCGCCGAGCTCGCGCGCGGCCGCGAGCGCGTCGTCGAGGAGCCGGCCCTCGGTCGCGAGCGCGCCGATCCCGGCCGCCGACGCCTCGCTCGCAGAGAAGCGCTTGCCGCC
>DASYCF010000013.1:0-3351 GCA_036500365.1 Byssovorax sp. | reverse complement strand
GCGCGTCGATCGCGTCGGTCTTCCGCGCGACCTTCGGCTTCGGCTCGCCGCGCGCGCATCGATCCCGCACGTCCGCGAGCTCGGCGGCGTTGTCGGGCAGGGGGTTCAGCTCCACGGCGCGCTCGGCGTGCGGCAGCGCGTCCTTCGCGCGGCCCTGACCGAGCAGCGCGACGGCGAGCTCGAACTCGCCGAGCGAACGAAACGTCGCGTCGTCTCCTGCGGCGGCGAGCAGGCGGTTCGCCATCGCCTGCGTCTCTGCGTAGCGACCGCTCTCGCCGAGCACCTCCGCGGCCCCGTTCAGGTACGTCGCGCCGACCTTGGTGGGATCGATCGCGTCGGCGCGGAGGATCGCGCGGAGCTTCTCGTCGTCGTCGCCGGAGAACCACGCGGCGTTCGCCTGGTAAATGAAGCTCTGCGCGTCGTCGTACCAGCGCTCGGCGAAGCGGCTCGCGCGGAGCGCCTCGGGCCACTTCTTGCCAGCCATGAGCTGGTGCGCGGCCCACGTCGGGGCCGCGACGAGGTCGGCGCGCGAGAACCACGCGACGCAACCCTCGACGTGCCCGCGCGCTGCCTCGGCCATCGCGACGTTCTTCAGCACGGTCGCGTTCTTCGGATCCCGCGCGGCGCAGACGGCGTAGCAGCGCACCGCGCGATCACCGTCGCCGGTCTGCAGCGCGCCGAGGCCCTCCTCCTGCGCGTCGTCGAAGTCGAGCGGCACGTCGAGGCCCGAGGCGGCCCACGCGTCGGCGAGCTCGGCGACGCGCGCGTCGCGCCACGTCTTGCCGCCGTGCCCGAGGTGGCGCGTCACGACGTCGTAGGCGATCTCCGGCTGTCCGTCGGCGAACGCGGCCTTGGCGATGGTGATGGCCGGCCCCGCGTGGAACGGGTTCGACGCGAGCGCGGTCCACGCGGCGTCGATCGCCTCGCGCGGCGTGCCCGCGAGGACGGCGACCTCGGCCCATGTCGTCGCGAGATCGTCGCCGAGCGTGGCGCGCACGCTGCGCTCGAGCAGCGGGAGCGCCTGCACCGGCGCGCCGGCCGCGGCGAACGCGCGCGCGGCCGCGAGCTCCCTGCCGATCGCGAGATCGCCGCGGAGCAGCTCGCCCAGCCGCGGCAGGCCGTCGGCGAGCTCGGCGACCTTGTCGAGCGTCGCGTGCTCGAGGTCGAGGGCGCGCTCGAGCTGCAGCAGGTAGCCGTCGAGGAGCCACGCGTCGACCCCGACGCTCGCGGCCTCGAGCACCTCGAGCAGGCCGCGGACGACCGCGCGCGCGGGCTTCACCCGCACCTCGAGGCCGGCGAGCGCCGCGATCGCGACCGCGCGGAGGCCGCCCGACCACGCGTCGGGCGCGCGCGTGGTCGCGACGAGGTAGCGGCCGAGCGCGTTCGCGAGCACGTACGCGATGCGCGCCTCGGCGGCGTCCTCGCCAGGCTTGCCGACGCGCGCGACCTCGACCCATCGCTCGACGAGGACGTCCGCCGACCGCACGCCGTCGCCGTCGTCGTGGAAGAGCGCGTCGATCATCGCCGCGTGCGGCGTGTCGACCGCGGCGCGCACGTTCGCGAGCCACGCCGATTCGAACGCGCGCGTCGACGGCTCGCCGAGCGCGTCGCGCAGCGCGGCGCTGTCGCCGAGGCCGGGGCAAAAATCGGCCGCGTCCCGCGCGGCCATGCGCGCGAGCCGCAGCGCGCCGACGTCGAGCCGCGCGCGCACGACCGCCTCCCAGGCGGCGGCCGGGACGGGCGACGCGACGCGCAGGACGCCGACGATGCGCGCGTCGTGGAGACGGCGCGGGCTCCGCAGCGACACGTTGTGGAGCTGCTCGAGCGCGCCCGAGAGCTCGCCGCGCGCGAGCATCGCCCGCGCGCCCGCGAGGCGCGTCGCCGCGTTGCGACCCTGCGGCGTCTCGGCGACGTGGGCGAACGCGATCGTCGCGAGGTCGTCCTGGCCGAGGGCGGTGAACGACGCGACGAAGGCCGCCGCGTCGACCGCGGTCTCCGGCCGCGCGGCGGCGAACCCCTCGAGCGCGCGGCCCGGATCGCCACGGAAATACGCCTCGCGCGCGTACGCCCGCGCGAACACGCTCGGCGACGTGCGCCATGACTCGAGGATCTGGTTCTGCTGCGGCCACGACTCGGCCGACTCGCCGAGCTCCTCGGCGCGCGCGGCGACGGCCTCGTCGAAGCGCCCCGCGGCGAGCAGCGCGCTCGAGCGGATGAGCGCGACGAAGCGATGGTCGGGCGTGTAGTTCAGGCCCTCGCGCTCGACGAGATCGCGCAGGAAGGCGAACCGCCGCTCGGCCTCTGCCAGCGAGGCGCCGACGCGGACGCGATCGGTCGCGGCGGCGAGGAGCATGCGGTGATGCGCCGCGCTCCACGGCATCAGGCGCGCCGCGCGATCCGCGGCGACGACCGCCTCGTCGTAGCGGTGCGCGCGCGAGAGCGCGAGCGCGAGGCGTGAGAACGCAGCGTCGTCGCCCGGATCGAGCCACGCACAGAACGACGCGGCGTCGAGGTCGACGTCGACGTCGACCGCCTGGCCGTGGCGGTGCCCGTACGGCAGCGGCCACAGCGGCGCGAGCTCGAGCACGCGGTCGAGCGGCGCAAAATCGCGCGGGTTCGCGGGCCGCTCGATGCGCACGTAACGCTCCAGGAGGGTCCACGGATCGTCGGGATCGAGCGCGAGCACCCGATCGTGCATCGCGAGGCCACGGGCGTGCGCGACCGCGCGGAGGAAGAAGACGCCGAGCTCCTCGGGCGCCGCGACGTCGTGCGCGATCATCGGCTGCTTCTCGGCGTCGGCGAGCGCGCGCGCCGCGGCGAGCAGCGCCTCGCGCCCGAACGGCGTGATCGGCGGCGCGTGCTCCTCGAGCCCGCGCGCGGCGCGCCACGCCTGCATCGCGCGCGCGATGCCGTCCGACACGTCGCCGCCGCCGAGCGCGGAGAAGTCCTCGACGTCGCCCTTCGGGAGCTCGGACTTCACGCGGGCCGTCGCGCGGTCGGGATCGCGGAGGTCGAGGTCGAGCCACACGACCTCGTCGCGCACCGCCTCGGTGAACTCGTAAGGCGTCACCTCGGCGGCCGCGTCGGAGCCGCCGACGACGGCGACGCCGCTCCGGTGCATCGGGATCTCGAGGGCGTCGCGCGTGGTGAGCGCGCGCGACGTGATCGTGTGCCTGCGCAGGATCAGCGCCAGCAACCTCGACGCGGCGTGCGCGAGGTCGACGTCGTCCGTGTCGATGCGGACGCGCGGGACGAGGAACGTGCCGCGGCGAGGGCGAGCGAGCTGGATCATGGCGGGCCTCGCGTCGGCGCTCGGCGCGCGACGCAATCGAAGACGAACGGAACCTTCGG
>DASYCF010000012.1:0-2297 GCA_036500365.1 Byssovorax sp. | reverse complement strand
CGGCGGCGTATCGATACGCGAACATGACGGACGCCGCTGCGTACGCCGAGCTCGACCGCAGGCACGTCGCGTACGTGAAGGTCGACGCGGCGAACGCGCCGGGCGTGCGCGCGCCGATCCGCCTCGCCGGCAAGCTCCACGGCGTGAGCTTCCACTCGGCGTTGCCGGTCGACCAGCGCGCGACGAGCCCGTTCGAGATCCTCGACGCTCGGCTCGCGCTCGCCCTCGACGATTTCGCCGGCATCCTCGAGCACCACGACGTCGACGACGTGACGCACTTCTCGCTGTATCGCCCCGGTTTGCCGCTGCGCGCGACCGCCCAGCCGACGCCGCTCGCGACCCCGCATGCGCGCTCGACCTCGGCGCAGGCGCGGGCTGCGCACGGCGCGCGTGCAGCCGTGGCCGCGCACACGACGCCTCTGCACGCCGCCGCCCACGACCCGCACGGCTACGTCGACGAGCCCGTGTTCGTCGTCGTGCCTCACGCGCGCGCGTCGGGCGACAAGCGCGCGAGCAAGGCCACGCCCGGCGCCGCGCCGAAGCTCGTCGAGACGCACGAGCAGAAGCAGAAGGAGGGCGCCGACGAGGCGAAGCCCACGCGCTACGTCGGCGCGCCGTCTGCGCCTTCGCCCGCCGCGCCCGGCACCCGCCACCCGGCGGGGCTCGCGATCGACGTCGGCGTGCTCCACAAGAAGGACGGGCACACGATCAACGTCGGCGCCTCGTTCCACGGCCACGTGGGCGACCGCACGTGCGGCGCGGGAGCGCCGATGCCGGGCGACCCGAGCGCGCGCGAGCTCCGCTCGATCGTGTGCGAGGCGCGCGACCTCGGCGTGTTCACCTACGTGCTGACGCCGAACTACAACGCGGCGCACGTCGACCACCTCCACATGGAGATCAAGCCGGGCGTCCGCTGGTTCCTCTACCACTGAGCCACGCGCGGACGGCCGCCGCAGGAGCGCCGCCACTTGCCGCGGGGCCGCTGGCCTCGTAGGACGCGCGCGATGCACGACGGTCCCGCGAGCGACGACGGCGCGCTGCTCGTCCTCGAGGACGGGACCGAGCTCGCGGGGCGCGCGTTCGGCGCGCGCGGCGCCGTCGCGGGCGAGGTCGTGTTCAACACCGGCATGACCGGCTACGTCGAGACGCTGACCGACCCGTCGTACAAGGGGCAGATCCTCGTCGCGACGTACCCGCTCGTCGGCAGCTACGGCGTGCCGGCGCCCCGCAAAGAGGGCTCGATCGACGCGCCGTTCGAATCGGACCGCGTGCAGGTGCAGGGCCTCGTCGTGCAGACGTACGTCGGCGCGCACAGCCACCACGCGGCGACGCGATCGCTCGGTCAGTGGCTCGAGGTCGAGGGCGTGCCCGCGATCACGGGCGTCGACACGCGCACGCTCACGCGCAAGCTCCGCGAGCACGGCACGATGCGCGGCTGGATCGTGTCGGCCAATGGCGACGTCGAGCAGCAGAAGCGCGACGCGCGCGTCGTCGAAATGAAGGACGAGGTGTTCCGCGCCGTCGCCCCCGCCGAGCCGGCGCTCCTCAAGGCCGCGAAGCGCGAGCCCGGGCGGCGCGAGCTCACCGTGTTGCTCGTCGACGTCGGCGCGAAGGACAACATCGCGCGGTCGCTGCTCGCGCGCGGCGCCGACGTCCTCCGCGCGCCGTGGCACGCGCCGCTGCAAAAGCTCGCGAAGGACTGCGACGGCGTCATGATCGGCAACGGCCCCGGCGATCCGAAGGATCTCGTCGCGCTCGTCGAGGAGATCCGCGCGCTGCTCGCGTGGTTCACGAAGCCCGTGTTCGGCATCTGCCTCGGCAACCAGATCCTCGCGCTCGCGGCCGGCGGCGACACGTACAAGCTCCCGTACGGGCACCGCGGCGTGAACCAGCCCGTGATCGATCTGCTCACGCGCCGCTGCTACGTCACGAGCCAGAACCACGGCTACGCGGTGAAGGACGGGTCGCTCCCGCCCGAGTGGGAGCCGTGGTTCGTGAACCTGAACGACGGCACGAACGAGGGCGTGCGCTCGCGCACCCGGCCGTTCTTCAGCGTGCAGTTCCACCCCGAGGCGAGCCCCGGGCCCGAGGACGCGGCGTTCTTGTTCGACGACTTCCTGCGCCTCGTCGGCGCGATGGCGAGGTGACCCATGTTCGGCGCGTACCTCCCCAAGAAGCCGAAGCGCGTGCTCCTGCTCGGCTCGGGCGCGCTCCAGATCGGGCAGGCGGGCGAGTTCGACTACTCCGGCTCGCAGGCGATCAAGGCGTTCCGCGAGGAGCGCGTCGCGACGGTGCTC
>DASYCF010000011.1:0-1954 GCA_036500365.1 Byssovorax sp. | reverse complement strand
ACGTTGAACGCGTAAAAGAGCAGGCCGCGGCCCTCGTCGTCGGTGCCCGCGTCGTCCTCGGGCAAGAACGGGCCATAAGGCATGCCGCGCCGCGCGATTCGCCGCATGTCGGTCAGCTTGCCGTGGAAGCCCATCGCGTCGCGCGGGCGCGCGCGGCGGATGTGCGCGCCGAGCGGGCAGCGCGCGCCGTCGGGATCGCCTTCGTACGTGAAGTCGTTCGTGATGTCCTTGGTCGGCGCGTCGGGGCTCCGCACGAGCGGCGTGCCGTCGCGCCACCTGCCGACCATCTTGGCGGCGAGCTTCTCGGCGCCGCCCGGGTAGGCGCGGCCTTGCTCGGCGAGGTACTTCCGGAACGTGCGCACGCGCTGCTCGAGCTTCCGGAACACGAGGAACGTGCCATTGGCCGCCAGCGCGGCCGGCTGGGGGGACGACTCGGGAAACTCGCCCGCTTCGTCGGTGTAGCCGCAGAGGAGCTCTCCGGCGGCGAGCGGCGCCCAACCGTCCTTCGTGATCTTGCCGTCGCCTGCGTCCCCCGTGCCGTCGACGTCGACGTCGCCGTTGCCGTCGGCGAAGCCGAAGTGCTCGCCGCCCTTCTTCCGCGCGGTGCCCTGCTCGCGCGCGAGCACGCGGAGGCCGCCGTCGAGCAGCCTCACGATCTCGGCGTCGCATGCCTCCAGGGCAGCCGGGTCGTTCCCCTGGATCGAGACGACCGCGTGGACGTCGCGCTGCCACGCGGCGTCCCAGCGCGCCGGATCGCTGTCGCCGGTGTCGCCGAGGACGCGCTTTCGGACCTTCATCCCTGCACGAAACGCGTTTGGGAAGCCCTCGCACACGCTCACAGGCAGGCCGAGCGCTACGAGGCCTGGATACGAAAACGCCACGTTGACGGCGGCCGCCGGCCGCTCCGTCCAGGTCTCGGCGGTCGTGACGCGACGCGCGAGGGCGAGGAGCGCGGCCCGGGCCCTCGCCGCGTCGACCACGGCGAGCAGGAGGTGTCGGGCGTTCGCGAACCCATAAGGACGCACGATGTTGCCCTGGAGATCCGCGTAGTCGATCGCCTTCCGAGCCAGCGCGACCTTCGGCGCGCGCGGCAGGAGCTCGTCGCGCGCTTGGGGAGCGGCGGCGGGCGACGGCAGCGTCTCCGCGAGGGCGCGCCCGTGCGCGGCGACGAACCTCGCGAACGACACCTGCACGGTCGCCGCGTCAGGCGCCTTTTGCGCATCTGCGACCTCGGCGATGAACGCCTGCTGAAGGGCGAGGGCGATCTGCACGTTCACGGCGCTGCCGCGCAGGGTCCGCGCGTAGTCGGAGAAGAAGAACGTCGACTCGACCTGACATCGGTGGATGTACGTCGCGAAGTTCGTCGCGCCCGGCGTGAAGTCGACGCAGTGCGCGTAGATCGCGGCGATCTCGGCGCCGAGCAGGAGCGACACGCTCGCGAGCCAGGCGTCGATCCCGCCGACCTCGGCGTCGAAGTTCGCGTCGAAGAGCAGGTAGCTCGACTGGAGCTCGTTGCCCTCGACGGCCTGCGTCTTCGAGAGCTGTCGATCGATGACGACCCAGCGCGCGGTGTGCGTCGTCGGCGTCCGCGCGAAGGGACCCTGTTCGTTCTGGAGCGGACCCTGGTGGAGGCCGGCGAGCACGGCTCGGAGCGCGGCCTCGTGGCCGGCGAGGATCGGCGAGAGGACGGTGAGCCCGTAGGCCTGGCCGCACTGATTCACCTGGCTGAGGTCGCTCGCGCTCGAGAGATCGATCGCGCACGGCGCCTCACCGAGCGGCTCGTCCTCGTGGCCGAACGGCGGCCTTCGCACCGGGAGGCCGCGGCTCAACGGGTCCGCGGCGCCGTACGAGTCCGCGAGCAGATCGCTGTCGATCGGCGGCAACCCCGTGCTGCCGAGGCCGTGCTGCACCGCGCGGAGCAGCTCGACCCAGCGCGACGCGAAGGCGGCCGGCG
>DASYCF010000010.1:0-9831 GCA_036500365.1 Byssovorax sp. | reverse complement strand
AGAACCCGCTCGGCGAGGAGCGTGGCGTGATGCGCACGTCGCTCCTGCCCGGTCTGCTCGACAGCCTGCTCCGCGCGCGCCGGCACGGCGTCACCGACGTGCGGCTCTTCCAGATCGGCGCGCGCTTCCTCGCGCCCCGCGGCGGCGACGGGCCCGACGCGCGCCTGCCCGTCGAGGCGCGCTCGTTCGCCGCCGTCGTGACCGGCAAGCGCGACGCCGTGCTCACGAAGCCCGAAGACGTGGACGTGTACGACGCGAAGGGCCTCGCCGTCGCGATCGCCGAGCGCGTGACGCTGCGCCCCGTCGCGGTGCGACATCAGCCCGTCGAGCGCCGCGCGCCGTACCTGCACCCGCGCGCCGCCGGCGAGCTCCTCGTCGAGGGCACCGCCATCGGCGTGTTCGGGCTCTTGCACCCCGACGTCGGGGATCTGTTCGAGATCGAGCCGGCCGTCGTCGTCGTCGAGATCGACGTCGACGCGCTCGAGGCCATCGGCCGGAGGACGCCGCAGTACAGGCCCATCCCGACGCTGCCCGCCGCGACGCGCGACCTCGCGCTCGTCGTCGCCGAGGAGGTGACCGCGGGCGCGATCGAGGACGAGATCCGCGCGAGCGGCGGCGCGCTGTGCGAGTCCGTCGACCTCTTCGACCTGTTCGCCGGCCAGGGCATCCCTGAAGGCCATCGCTCGCTCGCGTTCCACGTGGTGTACAGGGATCCGAAGGCGTCGACGGATCCCGAAAAGGCGCGGACGCTGACCGACGCGGAGATCGACAAGCAGCACGCGGCGGTGATCGCCGCGGTGTCGAGGCGCTTCGGCGCGGAGCTCCGGGGATAGTCGCCGCGATCGCACGTACGATGCTTGACGCTGACGATCGGTGGCGATCATCGTCGCTCATGCGCTGCGCGTCTGCCTTCGTGGTCCTGGCCCTCCTGACGAGCGGCTGCCTCGCTCACCCGGTGACTGCGCGGGTCGCGCGGCCGAACCCGTTCGTCGGCGAGCGCGAGTTCGTGCTCTTGCCCCTCGACCACACGGCGCTCGACGCGGCGCGCCCCGCCGCGTCGGACGATCCGGAGGAGCTCCGCGCGCGGGCGGCGCTCGACGCGGCGGTCGTCGCCTTCGATCAGCGCTTCGCCGAGTCGATGGTGCAGCGCGCGCGTGAGCTCGACTACCACATCGTCCCGCGCGATGCGGCGGGCCCCGGTGCGTTCGTCATTCGTCCAAGGCTCCAGGCATTCAATCCAGGCAACGTCGAGGTCGTCGACGACCACCTCACGATGCGACCCGTCGAGCAGACGCAGAGCCTCGCGACCGTACGCGTGACCGTCATCGCCCCCGACGGCGAGCGCGACGAGGTGACCGCGAGCCACGCCCAGCCCGCCTCGCGCGTCGCGTTCAACGCCGTCGTCGCGCGCTCCGGGTGGGACGGCTTGCAGTGCGGGATGGCCGTCGCCGAGCACGTGAAGCGCCGCATCGACGGCGAGTGAACGCCGCGTATCGAGGACGGGGTGACCCTACCCCTCGAGGTCGAGGCGGTGCTTCAGCGTCGCGTCGGCGCTCGACATGTGGCGCTCGAGCTTGCCCGCGAGGTCGTGGTCGGCGCGCACGAGGTCGAGGAGCATCGCGCAGCACTCGGCGGGCTCGGGCGCGCCCTCGGCCCGCGACGCGGGGTCGTAGACGATCGCGCAGAGGACGCCGGGGTCCTTGATGTCGCCCACGGTCATGTCGTGGCTCAACGCCTCGCCCTCCCAGTCGATGAGCACGGTGCGCTCGGAGGCCAGGCGCACGTCGATGTCGCCGTCGGTCGTCATCGTGCCCTCGAACGAGGCGAAGCGGCGCTGCTCCTGCTGCGCGACGGCCTGCACGACGAACGTGAGCGCGACGTCCCCCGGGAGCTTGTGGAGCACGAGCGCCGCCGCGAAGACGCGCCCGTAGCGCACCATGCCGAGCAAGACGAGGAGCGAGCGCGCGACCTGCCGCGCGAGGTCGACGCTCTGCGTGCTCGGCCCCTGGTGCTCGGCGAGGAGGCGCTGGCGCGTGAACGCGAGCCACTTGGCGATGTCGGCGTCGTCCGGCGCGAGGCGCGAGGCGTGCTCGAGCGCGGTGAGCGCCGCCTCGAGGTTGCCCTTCGACGCGAGCGCCTGCGCGTACACGAAGTGCGGGTTCGGATCGTCGGGGAAGAGCCAGCGCACCTGCACGAGGAGCTTCGACGTGAGCTCGAACTTCTGCCGCGAGAGCGCGATCGACGCGAGGTGCGCCTGCGCGTCCCACGCGCACGGGTGCGTGTGCACGTAGCGCGAGAGCGCCTCGAAGCCGCGGTCGACGTCCTGGTTCACGAGGTCGAGCGCCGCCTCGAGCTCGCGCGCGTCGGCGTACTCGCGGTGCAGGCCCCAGAGGCCCTCCATCGCTGCCTGGGCGACCTCGTGCGACGCCTCGGTCGTCGACGCCTCGCGGACGAGCTCGCGCAGGACGTGGAGCCAGTCGTTCGCGGCCTCGACCTTGCGGATCGAGTCCTTCGCGAAGAGGTTCGCCCGCTGCATGCGCGCGGCGACGTTGCGCGGCGCCACGCGCACGACCTCGTTGAGGCGGCGGAGCGCGCTCTCGTGGTCGCCGAGCTCGCGCATCTCGTAGACGGCGATGGCCACCTGCGCCGCGGCGAACGAGTCGCCGCGCACGCCCTCGAAGAGCGGCGCCGCGTGCGCGAACCCCTGCTCGCGCGCGACGCGCATCGCCGCGTCGAACGACTCCTGCGACTTCTGCTTGCGGACCTCGGGCGAGAGCCACGCGGGGACGTAGGTGCCCGCCGACTCGACGTGCTCGTCGAAGCGCACGCGGAGCGCCGGATCGCGGAGCGCGTAGCGCCGGAGCGTCTGCGCGAACACGTCGACGGGGAGCGGCGCGTCGTACGTCGGCGTGTCGTAGAGGAGGCACAGGACGACGCCGGGATCGGGCACCTCGCCGATGCGCGAGCTCACGGCGAGGAGCTCGCCCGACCACGAGGTCATCGCGCTCCGGCGCTTCATGTCGTCGCGATCGACGGCGCGGTTCGGCTTGCCGAAGAGCGCGCGCTCCTGGTCGGCCATGCCCTCGTGCACGATCTTGAGCGAGCGCGACTCGGGCAGGCTCTTGAGCTCGACCGCCGACGGGACCATGCGCCCGCTGCGCAAGAAGCCGATCAAGAGCAACAGATCGCGCGTCCCCATGCGGATGCTGAGGCGGAACATGCGCACACCCGCGCCGCGGAAGATAGAGCGCGCGCCGCCGAAATCGCCCTCCCGCGACCGCGGCCGGCCCATTCGACTGGACGCCGCGCCGCGCGCCGCCGCGCCGTCGCCGCGCGGGCGAAGTTGTGTCACGACCATCGCCCACGCCGCGCTGCGCGCGCGGGAGCCCAATGGAGAACGCGTCGTGATCGATCTGCACTACTGGCCCACGCCGAACGGCTGGAAGATCAGCATCGCCCTCGAAGAGATGGGCCTGCCGTACAAGGTCGTGCCGGTGAACATCGGCCGCGGCGAGCAGTTCAAGGCCGAGTTCCTCGACATCAGCCCGAACAACCGCATGCCCGCGATCGTCGACGACGATCCGCCCGGCGGCGGCGCGCCCGTGTCGATCTTCGAGTCCGGCGCGATCCTGCTCTACCTCGCCGAGAAGACCGGCCAGTTCATGCCGAAGGATCTCCGCGGCCGGTACGAGGTCACGCAGTGGCTGATGTGGCAGATGGGCGGCCTCGGCCCGATGGCCGGGCAGGCGCACCACTTCCGCGGCTACGCCCCCGAGCAGCTGCCGTACGCGATCGACCGCTACACGAAGGAGGTCGGCCGCCTCTACGGCGTGATGGACAAGCGCCTCGAAGGCCGCGAGCACCTCGCCGGCGCGTACTCCATCGCGGACATGGCCTCGTGGCCGTGGATCGTCGCGTACGAGCGCCAGGGGCAGAACCTCGCCGACTTCCCTCACCTCAAGCGCTGGTTCGAGGCGTTGAAGGCGCGCCCCGCCGTCGCGAAGGGCTTCGTCGTCGGCTCCGAGCTCAAGGCCGCGAAGCTCGACGACGAGGCGAGGAAGCACCTCTTCGGCCAAGAGAAGCGCTGACGATCAGGCCGCGGGGCGGCCCCGAACCCGAACGTCGCGCCCGCGCGCGTTTCGGCGTCGCCGCGCGCGCCCGGCGGTGGCATCCTTCACGTCGTGGAGGCGTATCGGAGCGCGGACGAGGTCGCGAAGCTCCGCGCCGCTGAGCTCGAGGCGGAGCTCGCGCGCTTGCAGGCGGAGAACGTCCGTCTCGTGAGGCGCATCTCACGCGCCCACGCCGAGGCGAACGGCCTCGCGGCGCGCCTCGCCGAGGCCGGCCCGGCAGGCGGCGCCGCCGGACCCGCGCGCGATCGCGTCGGCCTCTTGGCGATGCTGCTCGCGATCGCGGGCTTCCCACTCCTGTCGCTCCACGCGGCGTGGCACGCGCACCTCGACGACGCGACGGTCGTCCCGCCGATGCTCCTGCTCGGCGTGCCCGGCCTGCTCGCGGCGTGGGTCGCGCGGCCGCACGCGCGCGTGAGCGGCGCGTGCCGGTTCGCGGCCTGGCTCGGCCTCGCGTTCGCTGCGTTCGCCGTCGGTCACGCGCTGTTCGGAGGCTCGTGGTGACGCGCGTCGCCGAGCCGCGCCTGGTCGAGCGCGTCGCTCGCCTCGAGGCCGAGGTCGCGACCGCGCGCGCGCGCCACGCCCGGTTCGAGGCGTCGCTCGCGCGTCAGCTCGCGCGGCGCGACGTCACGCGCGAGCTCGTCCGGAGCGGCGCCGGCGCGCGGCCGCTCGCGATCACGCCGCTGCTCGCGTCCGTCGTCGCGACCTTCGCCGCCCTCGCCGCCGCGCTGTCCGCGTACGCGACGCTCGTCGGCGCCGGTGAGTCGTGGGCGATCGACGGCCTCGTCGCCGCGATCGTCGCGTTCGTCTCGTGCTGGTTCGCGCGCCTCCCCGGCGCGGGCGGCCGCGCGCGCTGGCGCCTCGAGCGCCTCGCGTTCGCGGTCGCGCTGTTCGCCGCCGTGTTCCTCATCCTCGGCGCCGGCCTCGAAGGCCGCCGCTGACGCAAAAAACCCCGGCGCGCTTGGGTGGAGCGGCCGGGGTCGCGGATTCGGATGGGGAAACGGACGGACCTGGATTCGGATTCGGACTCCCGCGAAGCCGGCCGTGGGTGGCGACCCGCTGCGCGTTCGTCGGTGAAAGCGGCGACCCGCGCGAGCTATTCCGCGCGTCCGTCAAAAAAGCGGATCGCATCGAACAGCGCCGCGTCAGCCGTGTCGCCGAGATCCTCGACGCGCGAGAACGACGCGCCGAGCCCGGCGTCGAACGCCCTGGCGCTCGCGAACGCGACGTCCCGCACGGCAGGCGGCGGCCGCCTCGTGAGCTCGGCGACGCTCGTCACGCCGTGGTCCTTGATCCCGCACGCGACGATCCACCCGAAGTGGCGCATGTCGACGCCGAGGTTCAGCGCGAAGCCGTGCATGGTCACCCAGCGCGAGATGCGCACGCCGATCGCGCCGAGCTTCTTGATGTCGGTCGCCCACTCCGCGCCCGCCCACTCGGTCGCCTTCGCCGCGTCGGCCCACACGCCGATCATTCCGTCGACGACGCCGGCCTCCACGCCCTGATCGCGCGCGAGCAGGATCATCACCTCGGCGAGGCCGCGCACGTAGCGTCGAACGTCCTGGCGGTCGGGCTTGAGGTCGATGATGGGGTACGCGACGAGCTGCCCGGGGCCATGGTACGTGACGTCGCCCCCGCGGCCCGTCTCGACGACGCTCGCGCCCTCGTCGGCGAGCTCGCGCTCCGTGGCGACGACGTTCTCGGGGTTCGCGCCGCGCCCGAGCGTGACGACGGGCTCGTGCTCGAGCAGCAGCACGACGTCGCTCACGTCGCCTCGCGCGCGCGCCTCGACGAGCTCCTTCTGGAGGGCGTGCGCGGGCTCGTACGCGCGCCGACCGAGCCAGAGCGCGCGCGCCGGACGGCTCGGCACGTTACTCCGGCACCTTCGTGCCGTCGGCCCGCCGCTCGTCGCGATACGCCTCGAGGTGCGACGTGAAGGTGGCCGCGACCTCGGGGTCGAACTGCGTCGACGAGCAGCGCTCGATCTCGGCGACGGCGACCTCGTGCGGGAGCGCGCGCCGGTAGCTGCGGTCGCTCGTCATCGCGTCGTACGTGTCGGCCACGGCGATGATGCGCGCGATGAGCGGGATCTCGTTGCCCTTCATGCGGAGCGGGTAGCCGCGCCCGTCCCACCGCTCGTGGTGCAGGTGCACGCCGGGGATGAGCGGGTGCAGGAACTTGATCGGATCGAGGATGTCGCGCCCGAACTGCGGGTGGCGCTTGAACATCTCGTACTCGTCGGTCGTCAGCTTGCCGGGCTTGTTGAGGTTCAGCACGCAGCCGATCTTGCCGATGTCGTGCATGAGCGCGCTCTGCCGCACGATCTCGATCTCGGCGGGCGAGAGGCCGAGGCGCACGGCGAGGTACGTCGCGTATTTCGCGACGCGATCGGAGTGGCCCGACGTGTAGCGGTCCATCTTGTCGATCGCCTTCGCGAGGCCCTCGATCGTCTGCTGGAACGTGGCCTGCAGATCCTCGTAGAGGCGCGCGTTCTCGATCGCGGCGGCGGCGCGTGAGCTGATGATGCTGAGCATCTTGCGCTGGCCCTCGTCGAACTTCTTGGCCTTCGAGACCGAGGCGACGGCGATGAAGCCGAGCAGGCGCTGCTGGATCCGCAGCGGCACCGCGAGGAGCGAGGCGAGCGGAGGCCCCGGCGGCTCCGAGAAGAAGCGCACGCCGCGCGTGCCCTGCTCGAGCAGCAGCGGCTCGCTCTTGAGGTGATCGCGCATCGCCTGCGCGTCGATGCGGCCGAGCGAAACCTCCGCGGGCAAGCTCGGCGCGCGGAGGTGCTGCCGCTCGAAGAGCCCGCCCTCCCCGTCGTCGAGCCAGGTCGAGATGAGATCGCCGCGCACCTCGGACAGGCACGCGTCGGCGACGGTCTCGAGCACCTGATCGAGCGACAGGCTCGCCGTGATCGCCTCGCTCACCTTGTAGAGCGACAGCGCCTCGCGCAGGCGCAGGTTCTCGGCCGTCATGCGCTGCTTCTCGATGCCGCGCTGCACGACGTGGACGACCTCGTCGAGCTTGAAGGGCTTGAGCACGTAGTCGTACGCGCCGCGCTTCATCGCGTCGATCGCCGTCTCGACCGTGCCGAAGCCCGTCATGATGACGGTGAGCGCGTCGGGCGCGGCCTTGCCGATCTCGTCGAGCAGCGCGATGCCGCCCATGCGCGGCATCTTGAGATCGCTGATGACGAGGTCGTAGTGGCCCTTCGTGAGCTCGCCGAGCGCGGCGCTGCCGTCCTCGGCCGTGCGCACGACGTAGCCCTCCATGCCGAGGAAGTCCGCCAGCATGTCGCGGATCACCTTCTCGTCGTCGACGATGAGGATGCGCGGTCGGTCATCCGGGAAGTGCGACATCGCTGCGAGGAGCCTAGCAAATCACGAGCAGAGTCGTCGTCATCCAGCGTGCGGTGAGGGCGCTCACGCGTCGTCGTCGGAGACGATCGCCGGGCGGATCGAGCGCGGCGACTCGTCGAGATCGGGCGCGGCCCGACCCTCGTCGGTGATGGGCAGCAGCGACGGGCGCATCGAGTCGCCCATCTCGTCCGGGAGCGTCGAGACGCGGCTGCTCGGGGGCGGCCCGTCGGCCTGGTCGTCTCCCGCGGCGGGCGGAGGCGGGATCGACGACGCGCGGTGATCGCCGAGCGCGTGCTTCTGCTCGAGGAAGCGCAGGACGCTCGATCCCGTCGCCCGCTCGATCGCGCTCCGCAGGTCGCCCGGGAGGGTCGACTCGATGAGCAGCTTGGCGCCCGTGCGCGGGTGCTGGATCTCGATGCGGACGAGGTGCAAGAACGTGCGATCGAGGCCGTGCTTCTCCTCGAAGTAGCGGTTCGTCGGCATGTGGCCGTAGCGCTCGTCGCCCAGCACCGGGTGGCCGATCGCGGCGAGGTGGCGGCGGATCTGGTGCGCGCGCCCGTCGTCCGGGATCACGCGGAGCACGCTGTGGCCCGACGCGATGGCGAGCCTGCGGTAGCGCGTGCGCGCGGGGAGCACGCGCCCGCCCTCGCGCAGATCGCGCGTGATGGCGCCCTTCGCGGGCGTGACGCCCTTCGCGGCGCAGAGGTAGATGACGCGGCCGCCCTGCTCGAGGGCCGTCGTCCACAGCGCGCGGGCCTCCTCCGTGCGGGCGAGCATGCAGAGCCCGCTCGTGTTCGGGTCGATGCGGTGCACCGGGAGCAGCACGTCGCCGCGGGGGAGCCGGGTGCACCGCGCGAGCAGCGAGCTCGCGTACTCGGGCTGCGGCTCGACCGGCTCGTGCGCGCCCTTCTCGACGACGATGACGTCCTCGTCCTCGTAGATGATCAACGGCCGCGCGGCGGGGGCGCGGCGAAGGAGGCAGACGGTCTCGACCTCCTCGGTCAGCGGGATCATGTCAAACGGGGCGAGCTCGCCGGCGGCGTAGCCGAGACGCGCCCAGTGATCGAGATCGCGCGCCAGCGTGTCGGGGTCGCAAGACACGTAGACGAGGAGCGGCGCCGCGATGCGGGCGATCGCCTCGCGCGCGGCTGGGGAGACGCCGCGGCGCGGCGGGTTCACGATGACGACGTCGAAGCGCTCGCCCGACGCCGCGCTGGCCGCGGCGACCTCGGCCACGTCGCCGGGGCGCACGTCGATGTCGAAGCCCTGCGCCTGCGCCGCCGCGCGCGCGTTGGCCGCCGCCGACGAGAACGACTCGACGAGCGTGACCTTGGCCCCCGCCCGCGCGACCGCGAGCGAGATCGCGCCCGACCCGCCGTAAAGATCGAGCACGCGCACCTTCGCGCCGCCTGCCTGCGCCTCGAGCGCGCGCACCTCTTCCGTGATGATGTTGTGGATGCGCGCGGCCTGCTCGCGGTGCGCCTGCACGAACGACCCGAACGACGCGAGGTGGTGCGTGCCGCCGATCGTGTCCTCGACCACGCCGACGCCGGCGAGGAGGATCGTCTCGGGGCCGAGGATCTGCGGCGACTCAGCGTCGTGCAGGTTGGCGGCGACGCCGACCGTGAACGGCAGGAGCGGCAGGAGCGCGCGGCCGGCGATGATGAGCTCGTCGCGCGACGGCGCCCGGTCGCGCTGGACGACGAACGTCGCGAGGACGCTCGGCTTGCCTCCGCCGTCGCGCACCTCGCGCAGGTCGACCGCGCGGAGCACCCCGCCGAGCGCGCTGTCGTACGGCATGAGCAGCGCGCGCGCCGCGTCCGGCGGAGCGACGACGAGGCCGCGGAGCGCGGACGCCACCTCGGCGAGCGCCGGCGAGAGCACGCGACACGAGGGGATGTCGACGACCTCGTGGTTGCTCGACTTCGCGTAGAGGCCGATGCCGCCGCCCGCCGCGACGATGAGCTTGGCCCGCGTGCGGTAGCGGGTGAACGGATCCGCCGGCTCGACCGGGCGCGTGTAGAGGAGCTCGAGCGCGGGGTAGTGCGTCGCGGCGTTCACGACGTACGTCCGCTTCGCCGCGAGCTGCGCCGCGTAGTCGAGGTGGATGAGCGGGCAGCCTGCGCACGTGCTCGCGTGCGGGCACTCGACCATCGTCTGCGGGATCTCGCCGGTGCGCAGCGTGGCGCGTCGCATCGGCGAGAGGAGCCCCGAGGCGGGCGGATCTCCACCGTTGCCGCCAGTGCCTCCGGGAGGGGCCATCCGCCGGAGCTTACAGGCACGAGGCGAGGCCGTCGAAGGGCAATCGATGACTTACATCGCGCCAGGCCCCACCCCGCATGCGC
>DASYCF010000009.1:0-1892 GCA_036500365.1 Byssovorax sp. | reverse complement strand
GCGCGGGCCGTGATCTTCGTCAACCGAACGGCCTCCGCGAGCTCCGGGCGCGCGCGCAGCGCGGCCGTGAACGCGGCGCCATCGGCCCCGCTCATCGCGCGAATCACGACGTTCGCGAGCGACAACCTGCGGAAGTCGGCCTTCATGGCCCGGGCGACGACGGGCGAAGTCTGCGCGGCGCGCAGCAGCGCGACCTCGACGAGCTGCCCCGCGACGTGCGGCTCGAGCCGCGCCTCCGGCCACGTCTCCACGGCGCACTTTCCAGCGGCGGCCATCGCGGCGGCGTCGCCGCTCCCGGAGCGAGCGCTCGCATCGTCGAGCCTCTCCGTCACCGTGATGCGCGACGCGTACGCGTCGGCGAGGAGCCAGCACGCGGCCGCGATCGTCGGCTTGTGGCCGGCCTTCTTCGCGCGCTGCACGCGCTGCTCGGCGAGCGCGATCCCGCTCTCCGCCGCGCGCAGGTACATCGCGTCGTCGTCGCCTCGCGCCCAGCGCGCCCGCTGGTCCGTCACGCCAAAGGCGTCGAACGGCGGCAGCTTCGCCAGCCGATCGCGCATCGCCTCGAGGCCCGCGGCGTCGCCGGCCCACGCGAGGCGCGCCAGCTCCGCGTCGTAAGGCGCGACGTTCTGCGGCGCGAGCACCTGGACCTGCCGTGCCAGGTCGAGCGACCTGCGCAGCGCCGGCTCCTTGCCGAGCGCCTCGAGGAGGGCGTCGCGCATCGACCCGAGGAGCAGCGCGCGCGCGAGCGACGTGGCGTCGGTCTCGCCGATCGCGAGCGTCTTCATCTGGACCCACTTGTCGAGGACGAGCGCCATCCCGAGCTGCTGGTGCGCGGCGGCCGCGTTCTCGATCGGGATCGGCGCGTCCGGCAGCAGCGTGATGGCGCTGTCGAGCAGCCTCACGGCGGACCGCACGTGCGCGAGATCGCCCGTCGCGAAGTAGCGCCCCATGTACGCCCCCGACGCGTTGTTCGCGGCCGTCGCGTCGTGCGTGGCCCGCGCCTCCCGCGCCGCCGCGATCTTCGCGAACGCGCGGTCGGCCTCGCCGAGGTCGCCCTTCATCAGCGAGCGCTTGGCGCCGAGCTCCGCGAGCAGCTCCGCCGTGCCGGAGTCCTTGGAGTCGACCCGCTTGAGCCACGTCTCCTCGTCCTCGAGATCGTCCGCCATGTGCGCGCGGAGCGACGCCGCCGCCGACTTCAGCCCCTCCGCCGCGCCGGGCATCGCGTAGACGTCCTCCGCGACCTTCCGCGCCTTCGGCCGAAGGCCCAGATCCCGCAGCGTCGAGGCGACCTGGAGCGACGTCTGCGCGTCGTTGCGTTGCAGCAGGAGCGCGAACTGCTCGTCGGCCTCCTTGATCTTGCCGAGCCGGTGATCGACCTGCGCGAGCAGCAGGTGGAACGTCGCCTCGCCCTCCGCCGCGTCGCGGATCGACAAGAACAGGTTCTCCGTCTGATCGAGGAGGCGCTTCTTCTCGGCGCCGCTGGCGGCGCGCGCGCGCGTCAGCTTCACCGTGCCGAGGGCGAGCGCCGCGGGCACGACGGGCGACGTCTCGACGTACGCGTCGCGCAGCGCGGCGAGCTGGGGATCCTGATCGAACCGCGCGCGCAGCCACTTGCGGAAGATCTCCGGCTGGTCCTTCTCGGCGGCGCCCGTCAGCTGACGCTCGAGGTCGGCGGGCGCGTGGCCCCGCTTCGCGTCGTCGATCGCCCTCTCCTCGAAGGTTTTCGCGGCGGCGTGGTACGCGCGCTGGGCGGCCTGGAACGGCGCGAGCCCCTCGTCGACGAGCGCCGTGAGCAGGGCGTCCGCGCGCTTCCCATCGCCGGCGTCGGCGGCGCACGCGGCGAGCAGCTGCTGCGCGGCCGCCGTCATCATCCCGGGCTCGCCGATCGCGGC
>DASYCF010000008.1:0-2939 GCA_036500365.1 Byssovorax sp. | reverse complement strand
CCAGTCGAAGCCGGGGCCGGGGTCGCGCACGAACAGGGTGGGCGAGCCCGAGGCGCTCGTATCGATCTCGACCACCACGTTCCGATCTGAACCAACCGTGGCCTCGGCGTCCGCGATCTGGTCCGCGATTCGGACGGGATCGACGCGCGTCTTCGCCTCGTCGGGGCGCAGCACGCCGTGGACGACGGCGTTCAGCAGGGCCTCCCCCAGGGCGACCCGCGCGCCGGTGCCGTCGTAGGCGCCGCCGACGTGGGCCATCACCTCGTCGACGTAATCGGGGATCGCATCGACGCTCGGGTGGAATCGCAGCTCGGCCCGCATGGCTTCCTCCATCACCGTGCTCGCTTCGTACTTCGGCACGGTCCTCGCTCGAGGCCACTGCATGACCCGGGCCGACATCGACGTGGTGGTTCGCTGCAAGGATGAGATGCCGTTCGTCGTCGAGACGCTCCGCGCGCTGCGCGGATACCGCGTCGTCGTGTTCGACAGCGGCTCGAAGGACGGCTCGCGCGAGGTCGCCGAGCGCGAGGGCGTGCGCATCGTCGACGTGGATCCGAAGGCCTACGTGCCGGGCCGCGTGCTCGACGCCGGCATGCGGGCGACGACGAGCTCCATCGTCGCCTTCGTCAACGCCGACGCCATCCCGCAGCGCGAAGACGCGGTGGATCGGCTCGTCGCCGCGTGCGACGCGGGCGTCGGCGCCGCGTTCGGCCGCCAGGAGGCGCGCCCCGAGACGCCCGCGTTCATCCGCGCCGACCACGATCGCGCGTTTCCCCCGGCGGGCGGCCCGCCGGTCGAGGGCTTCTTCAGCATGGCCGCGAGCGCGATCCGCCGCGACGTGTGGGACCAGCTGCACTTCGACGGCTCGTACCGCTTCAGCGAAGACGTCGAGTGGACGCTCCGCCTGCGGTCGCTCGGTGTTCCGGTTCGGTACGTCGGCGACGCGGTGTTTCAACATGCGCACGACTACACGCTCGGGTCGCTCTACAAGCGGATGCGCGGCGAAGGCGCCGCGGACGCGCGCTTCGACCGGTCGAGCTCCCCGAGCGTCGTCGGGCACCTCTTGCGTCCGCTCGCCGGTACACTGGTCCGTGACGTCCGCGCGGGCGTAGCGACGCCGCGCACCCTCGGGCTCCGCGTCGCCGCCCAGATCGGCCGCTTCGTCGGGCGCGCGCAGCCGAAGTGGGCGCACGTCCCGCCGGTGCCCGCGGTCGGCGCCGCCGCCGTCGATGCCTCGCGGCCCGCGGTGACGGCCGGACCGGCGCCTCGGCCGCTGCCGGCCTCGGTCGACGCGGCGCTCGCCCGGGGCGCGCGGGCCATCCTGCGCGAGCTCGGCGGCGCCGTGCAGGCGGTCGTCCTCGTCGGCTCGCTCGCGAGCGACGATCCCTCGCTCACGGTCGACGACAGCAAGGCGGTCCGGCCGCGCAACGACGCCGACGTCCTCGCCGTGGTCGCGACGCACCGGGAGGCGCGCGCGCTCCGTGCCGCTGCGATCGCGGCCTCGGCCGCGGCGACCAAGGCGGCGGGGTTCGAGGTCGACGTCGCGCCGATCGCGCGCGGCGACATCGAGGCGCTCCGCGGCCGGCTCATGTTCGTCGACGCTGCGCTCCGCGGCGTGCGCGTCCTCGCCGGCGATCCAACCGTCGTCGCGCCGCTCGCCACGTTGACCGCCGCCGACGTCTCGCTCGACGAGCTGCGCCGGCTGCTCGCGAACCGCGCGACGGGCCTCGCCCTCTCGCGGCTCGCCGCGGCGTACGGCGGCTACGACGCCGAGGCGGCCGCGAGGCACGTCGCGAAGGCGTGGTTCGCCGCGGGCGACGTCGTGCTGTTCCGCTCCGGAACGTATGCGCGCCGTGTCGCAGACCGGTGCGGCGCGCTCGGCGATCTCGCGGCCATCGGCTCCCCTGACCTCGCGGCGCTGGCGGCGGGCTACGGAACGGCGGCGGCGTGGTCGGGCAGGTCCACGCCCATCGGCCTCGATGTCCCGGGGTTCGACGCGGCGCGCGCCCGCCTCTTCGACGCCTACGCGTTCGCGGCGCCCCCGATCGAGCGTGGCGCGGGTCGTGCGAAGGGCCTCGACGACATGATCGCACGCACCCTCCCTCGAGAGCTGGCCGACGTCCCGTTCGTCGCGCAGAAGGCCGGCGGCCTCCGCGCGGTGGCCCGCGGCGTCGTCGGCGTCCGCCGCGCCTTCGTCCACCCGCGCGTCGTCCTCGCCGACGCGTCGATGCGCCTCGCCTTCGCGCCCGACGTGCTCGAGGCGTGCGCCGACGTCGCGACCGAGCTCGCGGCGGAGTCGGCGAACCCGAGCGCGGTCCGCGCCGCGCTGCTCCGCCTCCGCGGGGTGGCGGCGTGAGGCCCGCGGTCCTCGTCGCGTTCGTCGACGCGCTCGGCCCGCGCGAGGCCACGACCCTCGCGACGCGCGTCGGCCTCGCGCCGCGCGGCCTCACCGGCATCCTCGGCTACTCGTCGGGCGCGCTGCCCACGATCTTGACGGGGCGATCGCCGAGCGAGCACGGCCGCATGTGCCTGTTCTCGGGTTACACCGGGCCGTCCGCGTCGCCGCTCGCGCCGCTCCGCTTCCTCGAGCTCTTGCCGGCGGTCGTGCGCTCGCGTCCGCGCGTCCAGCGCGTCGTCACGAGGCTCTTCTCGACCGCGATGGGCTGGGACGGCTACTTCACGCCGGCGCGCGTGCCGCCGTCGCTCTTCCGCGATCTCGACGCGCCGGAGGACCGCGATCTCTTTCGCGCCGACGAGATCGGCGGCTGCCCGACGTTCCTCGCCGAGGCGCGCGAGGCGGGCCTGCGCGTGTCGGTCGCCGACTGGCGCACGAGCGACGCGGCGCGCGCCGACGCGCTCGCGAACGCGCCGGACGCCGACCTCTCGTTGCTCTATTTTTCGGGCCTCGACGGCCTCTTGCACGCGCGCGGCGCCGTCGA
>DASYCF010000007.1:0-2000 GCA_036500365.1 Byssovorax sp. | reverse complement strand
CGACGCGCGCATCGAGACCGGCAAGGCGCGCGCGGCGCTGCGCGACGTGTACGCGAAGCTCAAGGGCTCGGGGAAATGAGCGCAGCCGGCGCGTCGCCCGCGCTCCGGTGCCTCGGCGGGGAGGTCGCGCCGCCCGGCGTCGCCGACGATCTCGCCGCGCTCGCCGCCCTCGGTGAGCCCGCGCTGGCCGCGCTCGGCCCGGTCGTTCGCGCGGCCCTCCGCGAGCCCCCGCCTCGTGAAATGGAACCGCGCCTCGACGCCTTTTGCGTGGAGCACGGCGTCGACGGCGAGCGCCTCGCGCGCGGCGTGCGCGCGGCGCGGTTCCTCTTGCGCGCAGCCGCGGCCGCGTCGCTCGATCGCGCCGCGCTCGAGGCCGACCTCGTCGCCGTCGCGCCCGCCGCCGCGCGGGCCGTCGCGCCGGTGCTGCTCGCGCTCGTCGACGCCGCGAGCGCGATCGTCCAGGCGGAGGCGTTCGCGCGCGCGCTCGTCGACCACGGCAAGCTCGTCACGTCGGTCGAGTGGCGCGTCGATCGCGTCGCCGCGTCGCGTGCAGGGCGCGCGGCGTCGACGCCCGTCGCGCTGTTGACGCTCGGCTACCACGAGGGCGCGAGCGCGGGCCGCGTCACGCTCCAGGCGCTGCCCGAGACGGTGCTCGAGCTCCGTGAGGCGTGCGACGCGATCCTGCGGCTCAGGTGATCGCCACGCCGACGCCGTCGAGGTGCGCGCCGTCGGCGAACCGCACGCCCGCGACCGTCTCGAGCAGGACGCGACCGCGCGCGTCGAGCGCGAGGCGCTGCGCGGTGCCCTTGCCGTAGGTCGTCGAGCCGACCACCCGCGCGCGGCCGAGGCTCGAGAGCGAACCTGCGACGATCTCGGCCGCGGAGGCGGTCGCGCCGTCGACCTCGAGCGTGAGCGCCGCGCGCGTGGTCGTGAGCGGCGCGGGGGTCGCGTGCGCACGCTCGTCGCCCGCGGCGTCCTCGAGGCGGACGCACGGCGCCGCAGCGCCGACGAAGAGCGCGACGACGGCCAGCGCCGACGCGAGATCGCCCCCGGGCACACCGCGCAAATCGAGCGTGAGGCGCCGCACGCCGGGCAGGAGCGCCGCGATCGCTCGCGGGAGCGCCGGCGTCACGGCGCGGACGCGCGCGCGGACCGCGTCCCGCCGACGACGCACGTCGACGAGCGGCGGCCCCGCGATCATCCGCGCCATCCACGCGAGCTCCTCGCGACCGAGCGCGCGCGCGCCGCCGAGGGACGGGCGCTCGCTCGCGCGCAGCGTCATCAGGACGTTCGACACGCTCGGCACCGAGACGGTGCCCGACGTCGCGTTCATCGCGTTGCCGTTGCTCGGACAAAGGAGGTTGACCGCCGGGAGGCCGTTCAAATACACGACGGGGTTGCCCGACGTGTACGCCGTGATGCCCATCTTCGTCGGGTGATCGGTGCCGGCCTCGTCGCCGTCCGAGCTCGGCGTCGTCGAGCCCATGTGGATCGCGTTCACGCCGCAGATGAAGACGGTCTGCGAGTAGTTCTGCGAGGTCGTGTGCTCGCCGGTGTTCGTGTACGGCACGGTCGAGTCGACGCCGGGCGTGCCGGTCGGCGTGAGGCACGCGTCGGGAAACGCGACGTTCGATCCGGTCCCGCGGTTGGAGGCGACGAGCATGTCAGCCGAGGTGGATCTGCTTGCCGTTGATGGTGACCTCTTCCTCGGTCAGCAGCGTCGAGGAGCGCGCGCGGGTGAGGGACTCGCCCTCGACGATCGTCTGCGCCTCGCCGGCGCTCTGCAGCAGGCGGCCCTTCACGCGCGAGTAGAGCGAGGCGCAGCGCTGGGCGATCGACTCGGCGACGACCTCGACCTCGGCGGCGAGGACCGAGAACTTCGCGCCGCGCACGCGAACGCCGCGCTCGCCCTCGAGCTCGAGCGTGCCGCCGGCGCGCAGCGAGACGTCGCCCGGGAACGCGAGGACCGAAGGACCCGTGCCCGCGAGCACGCCGATCGC
>DASYCF010000006.1:0-5145 GCA_036500365.1 Byssovorax sp. | reverse complement strand
GAGCGCGGACCCGAAGAAGAACGGCTGCCCCGGCGAGCTCGACAGCGACGGCGACGGCATCCCCGACAAGGACGACGCGTGCCCGAGGGTGAAGGGCGTCGCGAGCCCCGACCCCGCGCGCAACGGCTGCCCGCCCGCGATGGCCGGCGACCGCGACGGCGACGGCATCCCCGACGACAAGGACGCGTGCCCCGACGAGCGCGGCGTGCCGAGCAAGGACCCGAAGAAGAACGGCTGCCCCGTCGGCGCCGTCGCCGTGTTCGACGCGCCGGTGATCCGCTTCGACTTCGGCTCCGACGCGATCCGCGCCGACGACGCCGACGCCCTCGAGCGCGCGAAGCAGGCGATCCTGCGCCACCCCGAGGTGAAGCGCTTCGAGGTGCAGGGCAACTCCGACGAGGTGGGCGACGCGGGCTTCAACCAGGCGCTCTCGCAGCGCCGCGCCCGCGCCGTCACGAGCTGGCTCATCGCCCACGGCGTCCCCGCGAGCCGCCTCGCCCCGAAGGGCTACGGCTCCTCCCGCCCGCTCTCGGGCCCGTCGCCCGACGAGCAGCACCGGCTGAACCGGCGCGTCGAGATCGTGATCCTGAAGTAAATCGAGCGTGGGTCGACCCCCGCCGCGGGCTGGGGTGCAGGTGCGGGCTCGGGTGCGGGCTCGGGCTCGGGTGCGGGCTCGGGCTCGGGTGCGGGCTCGGGCTCGGGTGCGGGCTCGGGCTCGGGTGCGGGCTCGGGCTCGGGTGCGGGCTCGGGTGCGGGCTCGGGCTCGGGTGCGGGCTCGGGTCCGGGCTCGGGCTCGGGTGCGGGTGCGGGTGCGGGCTCGGGCTCGGGTGCGGGTGCGGGAGAGGGGATTTGGCGCTCGGCTTTCCCGATGGTCGCGCCGTGCTCGGGCGCGTCAAGCGCGCCTGCGGCGCCGGCTTCGCCGGTTGCTTCGCAACCCTTGACACGCCCTGCGCTCGGCGCGGGCGACAGGGGGCCGACTCGAAGTGAGGCGTGCAAGGAGGATGATCGCGTGTTGCGAATCTATGATGTCGCTCTGGATGTGCTCCGGGTGCTCGGGCCCGTGATTGAGACGATTGGGCGGAGGGACTCCGATTTGGCGCGGCAACTGCGGCGGTGCGGGGCGTCGATGGTGCTCAACATCGCCGAGGGCAGCTATGCCCGAAAGGG
Organism: Byssovorax sp.; assembly: GCA_036500365.1. Classification (GTDB taxonomy): domain Bacteria; phylum Myxococcota_A; class Polyangia; order Polyangiales; family Polyangiaceae; genus DASYCF01. The sequence goes on along the minus strand of DASYCF010000006.1, from coordinate 3,978 downwards.
CAACAAGGCGGCGCTCTACAGCGTCGCGCTCGGCTCGGCGAAGGAGACCCGCGCTTGTCTCGACGTGGCCGAGGCGCTCGGCTACCTCGGCAGCGTCGACGAAGCCGCGAAGCGCGGGCACGACTCGGTCTGCGCGGCGCTCTTCCGGCTCGCGTGAAGATCTCGGCGGCGGCGCACCATCTGCGCCGCCGCCGAGGATTCTCAGCGATGCGTCAGACGGTAGAGGACACCGCCGATCCGCTCGAGCCGGGCCTCGACCTCCGCCTCGACGCCGGCCACGTAGCCGAGCGCGGCAGCGACATCGATGCACGCCCGCGTCTCCTTCGCCGACCCGAGCGCGACAGCGAACAAGGCCTTTTGATTGCCCATCCGGGCATAGCTGCCTTCGGCGATGTTCAGCACCATCGACGCCCCGCAGCGCCGAAGCTGCCGAAAAAGGTCCGAATCGCGACGCCCAATCTCGAGCATCGTCGGCTTCAAGAGCCGCAGAACGGCCAATGCATCCTCATAGACACGCAACACGCGATCACCCTCCTGCACGCCCCGCTTCGAGGCGGCCCCCAGCCGCCCGCGCACGGCGCGACCATGAGGAAAGCCGAGCGCCCCTCCCCCAAGCGGCGAGAGCCCGAGCGGGCTCGGGGGCGGGCTCGGGGGACTCGGGCCGCGTGAAGGGCTCCTCGTCGAGCAGGTTGCGGACCTCCTCGAAGGACGATGCGCGACTCCTCGAGGGGGCAGCCATCCTGCTCGAGGTGGCACCGCTCCTCGTTCGACGACGTTCGACACCTCGTGACGCAAGCTCGTCACCTGCTCGACGAAGTAGGCTGCTAGCCTGACGACGCTCGGATCATCGTCCGACAGGAGGGGTGACATGGCGACGAAGAAGAAGATGTCCTCGAAGAAGGGCGCGCCGAGCAAGGCGCGCGCGCCGGCGCCGAAGCCGAGGCGCGGCGGCGCGGTGATGAAGCCGGTCGACCTCGCGATCACGAAGCCGCCGGGGGCGATGGCGCCGGCGGCGCCCGCCGACTTCGAGCCGCTCGGGCGCGACGCGGCCGCGCGGATGAAGAAGCCGATCGCGGACCAGCTCGCGTCCGCCGACAGCGTCGCCGACGAGATCGAGGGCTCGTCGACGTACGTCGACGACTTCGGTCCGAAGGCGGTGAACGCGGCCGAGTTCGCGACCGCGCTCCGGCTCGCCGGCTCCTGGTCCGAGGAGGCGCTGCGCGCGCGCGCGTGGGCGACCTTCGCCGAGAACTGCGCGACGACGGCGTGGAACACGGCGCTCGGCCCGCTCGACGCGTTCAAGGCCGACTTCACCGCGGCCGTTCGCCACGACCCGTCGATCCCTGGGCGCTACCCCGAGCTCACCGCGTTCGTCGGCGCCCGCAGCGCCGCGGCGAAGCGCGGGGCCGCGAACCGCAAGAAGAAGGGCCCGACGAACGGCGCGTAGCCGAGCGCGGCAGGGTACGCTCGCGCCATGTACCGGGACGAGCGAGACGCGCTCCGCCAGCGCGTGGAGAAGCTCGAGCGCGACCTCGAAGAGGCGCGCGAGCACCCCGACCCCGCCGTGCAGCACCGGGCCGACGAGCTCGCCGCCGAGGCCGAGCGCATGGAGTCGCAGCTCACCTCCATGCGCCGCGAGCTCGCCGAGCTCCGCGGCCCCGGCCCGGCGCGCCCGTCGAGCCCGTCGAGTCGCACGCTCGTCGCCGTCGGCGTCGCCCTCTTGATCGTCGGAGGCTCCGCCGCGTCCTGGATCGCCCTCGCCCGCTCCGACGTCCGCGCCCCGAACCCTGCACCCTTCACCCCGGTCGCGCCCGTCCCCGAGCCCGCACCCGTGCCCGCACCCGAGCCCGCACCCGTCCCCGTGCCCGAGCCCGAGCCCGCACCCGAGCCCGCACCCGCGCCGCCCGCCGAAGACGGTCGCGGCACGCTCACGTGGTCCGCCTCCGTCGTCCGCGCGAAGGGCCTCGCCCTCGCGCCGCGGACGAAGTGCCTCGTCACGGCCGAGGTCAACCGCGCGCGCAAGCGGGCCACGACGTACGACACGGGCCTCCATATCCACTGCGGCGCCGTCGTCGTCTACGACACGGACCAGGCGCTCGGCGGCGGCATGATCTCGGAGCAGAGCGTCGTCACCGAACTGCCCGGCCCCGCGCCCGGCGTGTCCGTGTACACGCTGCGTCGATCGGACTCCGGCCCGCGGCACGGCGAGCGACCCGAGCTTGACCTCGACAGCGTCAAGGGCAAGCTCGTCGCGTGGCGCGGCGGCGTCTCGGAGCTGCGCGTCGAGCTCAAGATGGATGCCGTGAGCCGGCCCGCACCGCCGCTCTCGCTCGCGCGCGAGCGCCTCGAGCGCGCGGGCAAGGTCGAGAGCGCATCGGCGGGCGCGCCGTTCAAGGCCGGAGCCCCTTGCTCGGTCCGCGTCGTGTTCAACGAGAGCTGCCTCGTGCGCCTCGACTGCGGCGGCGTCGCGCTCGCGAACACCGCCATCGGGCAGTGCGTCGAGGACGACGTCGCGCTGACGCACGTGAGCGTCGGAGACCCGAGCCCGTCATTCGACGTCGACACGCGCGAGCCGACGTCAACCGTGTCATCGCACGGCAAGAAGCCGTGGGAGGCGACGATCAAGTGGGACTCGGCGCCATGAGCGCCGCGTCGCCGACCCGAGTCGCGTACGACGACTACCTCGTCGCGGAGGTCGCCAGCGACGAGAAGCACGAGTGGTGCGACGGCGTCGTCTACGCGATGTCCCGCGGCTCGCTCGAGCACGCACGCCTCGTCGCGAACGTCTGCCACGTGCTCCTCGCCGCGCTCGGCCGTGCGGTCACCGTCTTCGGCTCGGAGGCGATGATCTACGTCGAGGCAGCGCGGCTCTCCACGTACGCGGACGTGAGCGTCGTGCGTGGCGCGCTCGAGACGAAGGTCGTGAAGAAGAGCGGCCGCTCGCTCGGCGAGGCGCTCACGAGCCCGATCGTGATCGTCGAGGTGCTGAGCGAGTCGACGGAGCGCTACGACCGCGACGCGAAGTTCCAGGCGTACAAGCGCCTCGCCTCACTCGAGGAGTACGTGCTCGTCTCGCAGGACGCGCGATGCGTCGAGGTCTATCGCCGCGCCGAGGGCGACCGCTGGACGCACGAGCTCGCGGGCCCCGGCGAGCGCGTGACAATCCACGGCGCGACCGTCGCGACCGACGACGTGTACGGCTAGACGCAGGCCTCTCCAGAAGCGCCCTCCGTGGACGGAACCTCGGACGGGTGGCGAGAGGTGCGTCTATCTCCGACCTATCGACGTGCGGGCCACGATCGCGCTTGCGTAAGCCGTCGCACGGAGCGACGCTCGTGGAGCCATGCTGCCCACGCGCCTTGCCGGCGCTCTACCAAAAAGAGGCGATACCACGAGCGGGAAACTCTTCGCGTTGATCAACCACGGTGACGGCAAGCTCCTCGGGGAAACGCATGGCACGCGTGTCGCGCTGATGGGGACGACCGACGCGACGATCCAGACGTGGGCGCAAGTGCCGCTTCCGGTCGAGGAGGGACCCGATGTGTTCGACCAGTGGGGCCATTGGATCAGCTTCGCACATGTGCCAGGAGAGACGCACGGACGGCTCTTGCTCAGCTGGTTCACGACGTCGGGGAGCGACTCGCTCCACGCCAACCGACAGGTCAGCGTCGCCGGGACGACGTCCACGGATGACGGAGCGACGTTCAGCGCGATCAGCTTCATCGCTGCGGGCACGGGCGTCCCATGGCTCTTGACGGACAAGTGGGGCGACTACAACGGCGGCGCGGTCAGCCCGTCGGACGGAGACGTCCTCTCTGCGTGGAGCGACACGCGAGCCGGCGGGCAGACGAACATCTGGGGCCACGGGTTCGCGCCGTGAGCCCGCGGGCGTCTTTCGCGCGGCTCGCGTTGGCTGCGCTTCTCGCCGCGGCGTGTGGGGCAGCGTTCGTCCAAGGCTGCGCAGGCACCGTCGCGGAT
>DASYCF010000005.1:0-5815 GCA_036500365.1 Byssovorax sp. | reverse complement strand
CCGGCGGCTTCGGCAGCGACGGCGGCGGCAGCGAGCCTGGCGGAGGCGGCGCCTTGCTCGCGGAGCCAGGCGGCGGCAGCGGCACAGGAGCGAGCCCCCCCACGAGGGTGGCCTTGCGCGGAGGAGCAGACGCTGGCGGAGCGAGGCCGGGCAGGCTCGCAGGGCGCTGGGACTTCTTGGCGAGCCCCTCGAATACGTCGAGGTCGCTGCCGCCCTTGTCATCGGCCATGTTCTGAGGCTCCTCACGAGACGCGGCGCTCTCGGCCGCCACTTCCGGGAACAGGCTTCGCACATATTGCGCGACGCGAGTAGAGTCTGCGACGAGGTCTTCTACACGAGCGAGCGCGGTGAGCTCGTCGCGGAACTCGCGCGCCCCAGCGTACCGCTGGTCCGGCTGCTGAGCGAGCGCCTTCGCGAGCGCCGCGTCGAGTCGTTCGCTGACGCGCGCCGCGACGCGGCGTGCAGACGGGACCTCCCCCTTCTTGATCTGGGCGGCGACCTCGAACGTGCGGCGGCCGTCGAAGAGGCGCCTGCCCGTCGCGAGCTCCCAGAGGCAGACTGCCAGCGTGTAGACGTCGCTGCGCGCGTCGATCGCGTCGCCCTGGACCTGCTCCGGGGACATGTAGCCCATCGTCCCCTTGACCTGACCGGCGGCAGTGTGCTCCGCCCGGCCGGCGGCGCGCGCGATGCCGAAGTCGAGCAGCTTCACCGAGCCGTCGAAGCCGACCATGATGTTCGGCGGGCTCACGTCGCGGTGCACGAGGCCGAGCGGCGCGCCTCGCGCGTCGGTGCGGTCGTGGGCGTGCGCCAGCGCGTCCGCGATTCGGATGGCGACGAACAGCGCGACATCGAGCGGGACGCGCGCGGGCGGCGCCTTGCCGTCGCCGCGGAGCGCGCGCTCTTGCACGGCGCGGAGGTCGCGCCCGTCGACGAACTCGTACGCGATGAAGTGCACGCCCGACGCCTGGCCGAACTCGTCGAGCCGGGCGATCGCGTCGTGATCGAGCGCGCCGAGGAGCTTCGCCTCGGCCTCGAGCGTCTCGACGACGTCGTGCTCGCTCTCGCTCGACGCGAGCAGGCGCTTGAGCGCCACGACCTTGCCGTCGGCGCGGCGGACGGCGCGGAAGACCTCGCCGAGTGCGCCGACGCCGATGCGCTCCGCGAGCTCGTAAGGGCCGAAGGACTGGCGGCGAGCCACGGGAGGCGGCCATCCTATCAGGTGCGCCGCTTCTTACAAAAACCTACTTATCGTCCGCAGCATCCGCCGCAGCAGGTTTCTTGAAGTAGCGGATGCGGTGCTGCTGTAGCGGATACCAGACGCTCAGCGGGACGATCGGCGTGTCCTCGAAGATGCGCTTCGCGCCCGCGCCCTCGAGGCGCGAGAGGCGGACGGCGGACGGCCCCGTCGGCGGACGCACGGCCCTACCCTCGAGGTCCGAGTCGCCGCCGAGGGCGAACGGCAGCGCCGACGCGAGCAGCACGCGCTGGCTGCAGCCTTGCGCCTTGATCAGCGCGTCGAGGAGCTTCGCGTCCGCGGCGGCGCTCGGCTGCGCGGACGGCGGGAGCTCGGCGTAGACGAGCATCGCGCCGTCGTCGGTGACGCCGATCGCCGCCGCCGCGCCTTGCGCCGCGTCGGGTGCGGAGCCGGTCGCGACGCGCACTGCGTCGGGGACGGGGGCCGACGCGCCCACCGAGAACGCGCCCGCCGAGTGCCACACGGAGAGCTCGCCGGCCTTCGCGTCGCCCGCGTCGACGATCGCGATCGTCTTCGCGTCCTTCGCGCCGGCGCCGCTCACCATGCGCGGATCGATCTTGAGGACGTGCGCCTCGCGGCCCGCGGCGAGGCGCACGTCGGTCAGCGCGAGCGCGTACGGGAAGCCGTGCTGCGGCAGACCCTTCACGCGCCACTCGCCCTCGCCCTCGACCGCGGGCTTGAGCTTCGGCTCGATGGCGGGCCCGGGCAGGACGTTGCGCAGCGTCATGTAGAAGAAGTCGCGCGCCTCGCGCCGGATGTAGCGCGGGAAGTGCATGAGCCCCATGCCCTTGATGAAGCGGCGGCCGCGGAACTTCCAGCCGTCGAGGCCGGGGACGTCGCCTTCGGCCTCCCAGTCGCCCGAGAGCGGCCTGCCGAGCGGCTCGAGCTCGTCGGCCGGGGCGACCTTGTAGAACTCGAGGCCGCTGTGGCCCGCGTTCATGTCGAGCGCGATGCCGTACGCGCAGCGCACCTGGATCATCGCCTGCGACAGCGCCTCGGGCGAGAGATCCGCGCCGTAGAAGTAGCCGATGAAGCGCTCCTTCGTGAGGCAGATGCCCGTGCGCACCGTGTGCGTCTTGTCTTCCCAGCCGGGCGGCGTGCCGCCCCACCACGTGCGGCCGTACGGGTTCCACTTCTGGTCCTGCACCATGACCGTCATGTTTTGGCGGTAGCTCACGATCTCGGGCGGGATCTGCTGGTTGCCGGGCCAAGTGCCGAACCCGGTGGTGCCGTCCTTCAGCACGGCGACGGTCGCGCCGTACTCCTTTGGCGGGAGGTACACGACGCCGTCGGCCATCATGCCGAACTCGCCGTGCAGCGCCTGGAAGCCCGCGTTCGACGCGGCGACGACGCGCTTCATCACCTCGGGCGCGCGCGGGATGAGGCCGGGCCCCGCCTCGCCCGTCGCGCCCTTCGGCTCGACGGTGCCGGCCATCATGTGGAGCTCGACCTGCCGCGGGTCCCAGAGCGCGACGTAGACGCGCGTGGCCTTTCGGGTGCGATCCGAGCGGATGAACGTCGTCACGAACGCGGGCGGCAGGCCCTCGTTTCGGCGCACGAACGGGTCCTTGTCGAGCGGGTGCCACTGGCCCTCACCGGGGAGCGCCGGCTCGACCCACGGGTCGAGCGGCGGCGGCGGCCAGCCGATCTCGGGATCGACGGGCATCGCGCGCGTCGGCGGCTCGAGCTCGGTGGTGCCGAGGTCCTCGGCGATCGATTTTGCGCCGGTGTCGCCGGTGACCTCTTCTTTGTTGCGGAGGACGAAGTCGAGCAGCGTGAACGCGACGGCCTTGACCGTCTGCATGTTGTCGTCGCCGATCCACGACACGCCGCGCGCGCGATCGACCGCCCACTGCACGACGTTGCCCGGCCGCGCGAGCTCGACGTCCTCGGCGCGGATCCACGCGGGGAGCGTCGGCTTGTCGCTGCAGGCGGCCGCGGCGTCGCCGTCGTGGCGAGCGCCGCACGGGGGCAGCACGCGCGCCTCCTGACCGTCCGCGTGGATCACGATGCCACCGTGCGCGTCGAGATCGACGGTCACGTCGTGCGCGGCGGCGGGCTTCGGCGGTTCGGCGCTCTTCGCGTCGGCGGCGGGCGCGGCGCCGCGCTGAAGCGGCGCCGAGATGTCGAACGTGCGCCGCGCGATGCCGCGCAGCTGCCCCACCGTCTGCAGGTTGGTGATCGCGTTCTCGGCCCGCTCGAGGCGCGACCACTCGTCAGGCGCCGGGCGCGCGCCGGACAGGTCGAGCACGTGCACGGTGGGCGACGCCTCGTCGATCGTAGGCCGCGACACGTACGCGACGCGCGCGCCGACGACGACGGGCCGCGACTCGTCGGCGCTGCTCGTCTCGGTCAGGTCGTACGCGTCGCCGACCTCGAGCAGCGTGCCTTCGGGCGAGAGCGACGTCTCGACGAGGTAGACGTCGTTCGGCTCGCCCTTCGTCGGCGCCGCGCGGACGATCGCGCGCGCGTGCGCGCCGAGCACGACGCCGGGCTTGTCGATCCACTGCGCGTCCTCGGGCGCGACGACGAGCCCCCGCGCCGTGAGCGCGGCGGCGAGCGCGGCGCGGCGATCGCCCTTGTCGACGTGGGGCGCGAGCGCGGTCGCCGCCACGGCCGACGCGGCGAGGACGAGGAGCACGTGACGCCGACGATCGATCCGCCGCGCGAGCGAGAGCGGCGCGGCGGCGTCGTCGCGCGGAGGCGTCGGGAGAACCATGGCGCGGCGGCGCGTCGTTAGCATCCCCGGCGCGGCGAGACCACGTTTGCCAGCGCGCCGCCGCGGCTTTCAGCGCGCGCGGAACGCCGCGACGAGCCGCTCGGCGGCCGTATACGGATCGACCTCCCGCGCGGCGACGGAGCGCGCCGCCTCGTCGAGGTGCACGCCGAGCGCCTCGACGGCGGCGTCGATGAGCGCCTCGCGGAGCGCGCCCCGGAGCTGCTCCGCGAGCCGGGCCTCGCGCCGCTCGGCGCCCGCTGGCGTGCCGAAGAGCCACGCTCGGTGCGCCTCGAGCTTGCCTATCAACGCGTCGACCCCCTCCCCCCGCGTGGACACGGTGCGCACGATCGGCGGGATCCATTTCGCGGGGGCGTGCTTCACCTCCTGCGCGGCGACGTCGAGGCCCTCGCTCAGCTTCGCGCCGAAGAGGCCGGCGCCGGCGTGACCCTTCGAGTGGGCGCCGGACCGCGCGACCTCGCCGCCGAGCGCGATCATGAGCTCGAGGTCGCGGACGGCGCCGTCGGCGCCCTCGCGGTCTGCCTTGTTGACGGTGAACACGTCGGCGCACTCGAGGATTCCGGCCTTGATCGCCTGCACCTCGTCGCCCATGCCCGGCGCCATCACGACGAGCGTCGTGTGCGCGGTGCGCGTGATCTCGAGCTCGTCTTGCCCCACGCCGACGGTCTCGATCAGCACGACGTCGGCGCCCCACGCGTCGAGCACGCGCGCGACGTCGGCGGCCGACCGAGACAGCCCGCCGAGGGCGCCGCGCGTCGCGAGCGACCGGATGAACACCTCGGGATCGGCCGCGTGATCCTGCATGCGGATGCGATCGCCGAGGATCGCGCCGCCCGAGAACGGGCTCGTCGGGTCGATCGCGACGACGGCGACGCGCTGGCCGCGCTTACGCAGCGAAGTGATGATGCGGTCCGTGAGCGTGCTCTTGCCCGCGCCCGGGTTGCCGGTGACGCCGATCGTCCACGCCTTGCCCGTGTGCGGGAACAAATCCTTGAGCAGGGCGACATAGTCGCCGACGCGGTCGTCGACGAGGCGGCACGCACGCGCGGTCGCTCGTTGATCGCGCGCAAGGACCTTCTCCGCGAGGGGGTGCATGGCTTCGTACGTTTGCGGCGCGCTCGGGCGCCGCGCCCGTGGCTCTATGGCGACCGCGCGGTGGCGACAAGGCGGCTCGCTCCTGGAATACCGCGGCCCGCTCGCGACTAGGATCCCAATGGCGACCTCATCCTCGGACGCAGCGCACGACGTCGACGCGATCGCCCCCCTCGACGCGCCCGCGGCCGAGGTGTCGTCGTTCGAGACCGATCGCGTCGCGCGGCGGATGGCGCACCCGGTGATGGCGTGGTCGCGGCACCTCCTGCTCGCGCTCGCGGTCGCGTGCGTCGGCGCCGCCCTGTTCGGGTCCGGCGCGTCGCTGATCGCCGTCGTGTGCCTGCTCGTGCTCCGCGCCGCCGTCGGCTCGGTCGACGCGTTCGCGGTCGAGCGCCTCGGCAGGCTCTCCGTGTCGAAGCTCGGGGTCTTCTTCGACGCGCAGCGGCTCGGACCGGCGCTCGGCGCGCGCGCGGAGATCGTCTTGCAGCCGAACGACGCGCCGCTCGTCCGCGTGAAGACCGGCGGGCGGCGCTTCGTGTTCCGTGTCGAGGACGAGGCCCTCGCCCAGCGGGTCGTCGCGTCGCTCACGGGCGCCGCGCCGAGCGGACCGTCGAAGCCGCTCCGCCTCGCGTCGCCCGTGCACGGCGACCCCGGACAGCTCGCGCGGTTCGCGATCTACGCCGTCGTGCTGACCCTCGCCTTCCCGCTCGTCGGGCTCACCTGGCACGTCG
>DASYCF010000004.1:0-2306 GCA_036500365.1 Byssovorax sp. | reverse complement strand
GCGAAGCGCGCGTCGACCGCCGCGAACGCGGCCAGGCTCGGCTGCGGTGCCGGACCGATCGAGCCGTCGCTCCGCACGAGCGCCGCGCCGCCGTCGAGCGAGAGCACCATCGCGTCGAGGCCGGCGACGCCGCGACGCGGCGCCGCGCCCACGCGGCCGAGCGATCGCAGCGGACCGTCGAAGCGCGCCGCGCCGAAGACCTCGCGGCCGCGCCAGAAGACGTACGCGACGTCGCCGCGCGCGGACCAGCTCGGCATCGCCGCGCCTCCGTCGAGGTCCGGCCCGCCGGGGTCGACGTCGGTGAGGTCCTCCTCGCGCACGACCCAGCGCCGACCTCCGTGGACGACGCGCGCGACGCCGCCGCTCACGTCGATCGGCTCGGGCGCGGCGCCGGGTGAGATCGCGTAGCGCGCTGGCGTCCGCACCAGCTCGGCGCGCGTCGCGAGCGACGTGGGCGCGAGCGGCGGCGCTCCGACCAAGGAGGGTCGCGGCGCTCCGCACGCGGCGAGCGCGGCGGCGAGGACGACGGCGCGGCGAGCGGGCACGTTCAACGGTCGAGCTCCGCGTCTCCGGCCACGTCGCACGCGAGCGGGAGCGCCCCGTCTGCCGTGGCGAGCTCGCCGCTCGGCGCGCCGTTCCATCGAGCGGCGAGCGTCGCGTCGACGCTCAGGTCGCGCGGCGCGTCGCCGACGACGATCTCGATCGCCTCGACGCACGGCCGCTGCTTGCTCCACGTGACGAGCACGAGCCCGTCGCGGCGCGGCTTCACGCGCGGGAGGCCCTCGATCTCGACGCCGCGGAGCTCGCGCAGCGGGACGACGACGCGGTACCCATCCGACGCGCGGCACGCGGCCGACGACGACGGCGCGGCGAGCGAGAGCGGCGCGAGCCCCTCGAGCGGGCCGAGCGCGCCGAGCTCGATCGGCGCGACGGCGGCGAGCCCAGCGCCGTCGAGCACGACCACGCCGCGCGCGCCGTCCCTCCGCACGCCGACCGTCACGTATCGGTGCTGGGCGAGGAGCTCGCGGTCGAAGCCGATCGAGATGGGCGCCTCGCGGGGGGCGGCGGCGATCTGCGGCGCGAAGCGGCGTCCTCCGGGCGCGATCGGCGGCGACGGAGGCGTCGGCGGAGGCGCGCCGATCGCGCGATCGGCGAGCTCGAGCCGCGGGATCCGGGCGTCGAGCAGCGTGACGCGAGCGCCGTCGCGCACGGCCAGCGTCACGTACCCCCCCTGCACGGGCGCGACGGTCCAGGCGTTCTCGACGCGCGCGGCGCCGACGACGAGCTCGATCGCATCCCCGACGACGTACCACGCGACGTCGTCGCGCGCGGAGATCAGCGGCACGGCGGCGGATGTGCGGTTCACGTCGAAGCCGGGCGCGCGGAGCTCGAGCGCGCGCTCGGGCTCGGCGGGATGGAACGGGCGCCGCGCCCACACCACGTGCGTGCTCGACGTCGACGCGCGCGGTCGCGCGGCGCGCGCCGCGACGGGAGGCGTCGCCGCGTCGTCGCTCGACGTCGGCGGCTCGGGCTGCGCGTCGCGGAGCGTGAGGTTGGCTCCGCTCGGTAGACGCAGCGTCCGCGATCGCTCGCGTTCGCCGGCGCTTGCGCGGCGCACCTCGTCGGCCGAGCGCGGCCGAGGTTCGAACAGACCCGTCGGCCGGCAGCGGAGCGTGAGCGTCGGCGCCGACTCGCGCGCGGACCGCGCGGCGCCGACGTCGATCGAACCGCCAGCGCGCTCGTCTCCCCAGCCGACGCGCACGACGGCGCCCAGGCGACAGCCGAGCGCCGAGCACGAGCCCTCGAGCGCCGACGGCGGCACCGGCGCGCGACCCACCGCGCGATACGAGCGGCCGTGATCCGTCGTCTGGAACAGCGCGCCGTCGCCCGCCTCGGCGAGGCCGAAGTCGCCGCCGCCGATCGACGCGACGGCGCTACGGGGCAGGGCGAGGAGCTCGACGCGTCCGTCGGCGTGCGCGAGCGCGGGCACGTGCCCACCGGCCTCGGCGACGTTGCTCCTGTGGAGCCAGACGTCGACGCCATCGACCCGGGCGTGGAGCCGAGCGTCGGCCGCGCCGAGGTACCTCACGGCGTCGGCCTGCGGGCGAAGCGCGAGGCCGTCGGGCACGCGACCGAGCTCGACGACGCGCACCGCCGCGGCTTGGTGTGCTCGCTCCGCGGGGTCGAGGCGACTCGGCGTCGACGTGGCGAGCGCGACGACGCCGCCGTCCGGCGTCGGCGCCCAGCCGACGAGCGTGAACGGCGCCGCCGGCTTCGGTGAGCCACCCGCGCCCTCGTCGAGCACC
>DASYCF010000003.1:0-6982 GCA_036500365.1 Byssovorax sp. | reverse complement strand
CGGCTCGCGGAGCTCGAGGCGGCGCTCGCCGCGCCCGACGTGCGCGCGATCGTGGCGGCGCGAGGCGGATACGGCGCGTCGAGGTTCGTGTCGCGCGTCGACTTCGGCGCGCTCGCCGCGAGCCCGCGCTGGATCGTCGGCTTCTCGGACGTGACCGCGCTTCACCTCGAGGCGCAGCGCGTCGGCGTCGCGTCGATGCACGCGGCGCACGTGACCTCGCTCGGCCGCGGCGACGCGCACGGGCGTGACGCGTTCGTCCGCGCGCTCGAGCACCCGACCGCGGCGCGCGCGTTCGACGCGCTCGGCGTCATCGCCCGCGGCGCGCAGGCGGGGCCGCTCGTCGGCGGCAACCTCACGCTGCTCCACGCGAGCGCGGCCGCGGGGCGCCTCGACTTGCCCGACGGGTGCGTCCTCTTCCTCGAGGACGTGACCGAGCGGCCCTATCGGATCGATCGCATGCTCACGACGCTCGCGCTCGGCGGTCACCTCTCGCGCGTCGGCGCCGTCGTCCTCGGGGATTTCACGCAGTGCGATCCGGGCGCCGACGGCGTGACCGTGCGCGAGGTGCTCGTCGATCGGCTCGCGCACCTCGGCGTGCCGGTCGCGTACGGTCTGCCCGCCGGGCACGAGATCAAGAACGCGCCGCTCGTCCTCGGCGGCCCCGCGCGGCTCGACGCCACCGGCGCGCGCGCGTCGCTCATCGTCGGCGACGCGTGAAGGTCGCGCAGCGGCGCTTCACCAGAAGATCGAGCGTCGCTCCTTCAGGCCGTGGTTCAGCATCGACTGGATCGTGCGCTTCACGCGGAGGACCTTCTCCTCGACCACGGCGTCGTCGTCGTCGGGGTCGCCTTCGAACTCCATCGGTTCGCCGAACGTGATCCGGTACTTGGTCGGCAGCGGCAACTGGCCGCCGGGCAAGAGGAGCTGAGGGATGACCGGCATGCTCGGCATGCCGAGCATGCGACCGAGTCGCTCCGCGTTGCCGATCGAGACGTACTGCTCCTCGGCGCCGATCACCGAGACGGGGACGATGGGCGTCTTCGTCTCGAGCGCGAGCCGCATGAAGCCGAGGCCGAAGTCGGTGAGCTTGTAGCGCTGCGAGAATGGCTTGTTGATGCCGCGCACGCCCTCCGGGAAGACGAGCACCGCCTCGCCGAGCTCGAGCAGCCGTCGCGCGTTCTCGGGCACGCCGACGACCTGGCCCACGCGCGAGAACAAGGGCGCGACGAAGGGCAGCGTCTGCGTCCATTTCTCGACCATGCTGCGCACGATGCGCGGCGGCTCGGCGTCGAGGAACATCGAGGCGCCGAGGAGCATGGCGTCGATCGGCACCTGCCCCGAGTGGTTCGACACGATGAGCACGCGCCCCTCGGGCACGCGGTCGATGCCGCGCACGTCGGCGCGGAAATAGAAGCGGTGGAAGAACGCGGCGACGCCGATCGCGTACTGCGCCCACACGGGGTCGAGGCCGAAGGGGTCGACGCCGCCTTCGCCGTGGCCGATCGAAGCGCGCGCGAGGCGCTCCTGGAAGTCCTTGCCGAGCAGCCGGTGCGTGACGTCGGCGACGAGCTCCTCGGCGCGGCCCTTCCCTGCCCGCGCGCGCGGCAGGAGCTCGTGTGAAGCGAAGCGCCCGATCCGGACGAGCGCGCGCGAAGCGGTGTCGGTCGTCGCCATGCGTGCGTGTCTATCGGCGCGCACCGCCGCACGCAACCACCCCCGACGCCTGCGCGGGGACGCGCTTGACGTCGTCGCGCCGCGCCGCGATGAGACCCGCGCTCGAATGCCGCGTGACAAGCCCGCAGGAACGGCTCGACGCCGCGGCGCAAGCGCGAACGCCCTCGACGCGGCGGCGCCGACGCGGCTCTCGCTGAGGTTCACGCCGGACCACGCGCTCGAGCTCGACCACGACGCGGAGGACGGCGGCGACGTCGCGGCGGCGGCGCACGCGCGGATCACGGCCGCGTTCGCGCGGTCGTGGGCGTGCGGCGTGCTCCACCTCGGCGGCCGCGAGCTCGACGCCGACCTGCCTGCCTCCCTCCGTCTCGGGCGCGACCTGGCGAAGCTCTTCTTCACGCGGCTGTGCGCCGCGTCCGCGTCCACCGACGCCGGCGAGCTCGCGGTCTCGGTCCCGCTCGCGGAGCTCGAGGCGCAGGCCGCGGCGGCGCCGCCGATGGTCGGCGCGGAGTACCTCGGCGGGGCCGCGCTGAGCGAGGTCGTGCGCCACTTGACCGAGCACGTGCGGCGCGAGGCCGCGGCGCTCGACGCGGGGGTCGCAGGCTGGCTCGCGGCGAACGGCCCGGCCTGGCACGCCGTCGGCCGCGTGCACTTCCACCTCGCCGAGAACAAACGCGACCCGCGCGCGCCGTTCGCGTTCCTCGCCACGTACGCGAAGGGCATCTCGGGCGGCGAGCGCGTCCAGCACGCGCCGCTCGGCCGCGCGCTGGAGGAGTACGCCGGCGCGGCCAACAAGGGCATGCTGCTCGCGCTCCTGAGGCCCGTGCAGCGGGCGGCCGAGACGAGCGCCGTCGTGCGCGGCATGGTCGACACGGGCGACGTCTTCCACCCGCTCGCGTGGACGCCCGAGGTGGCCTACGCGTTCCTGCGGGAGATCCCCGTGGTCGAAGCGGCGGGCGTCGTCGTGCGCGTCCCCGACTGGTGGCACGCGCGCCGGCCGCCGCGCCCGCAGGTGAAGGTCACCGTAGGCAGCAAGGCGCCCGCGGGCCTCGGCGTCGACGCGATGCTCGACTTTCACGTCGACCTGACGTTCGAGGGCGAGACGCTGACGGCCGCCGAGTGGAGGCGGCTGCTCGCGCAGAGCGACGGGCTCGTCCTGATCAAGGGCCGATGGGCCGTCGTCGATCGCGCGCGCCTCGAGCAGGTGCTGGAGCGCTGGCGGGCCGTCGAGCGCGACGCGGCGGGCGATGGGCTCTCGTTCCTGAGCGGGATGCGCCTGCTCGCGGGCGTGGCGCCCGACGGCCTCGACGTGCTCGACGAGGGCGGCGCCGACGCGACGCCCGAGTGGGCCGCCGTGTCGGCGGGGCCGTGGCTCGAGCAGACCCTCCGCGCGCTCCGCGAGCCGGCGGGCGCGGCGCTCGCCGATCCCGGCGACGACCTCGGCGCGACCCTTCGCCCGTATCAGCGCGAGGGCGTCGCGTGGCTCTGGCTCCTCTCGCGCCTCGGCCTCGGCGCGTGCCTCGCCGACGACATGGGCCTCGGCAAGACGCTCCAGGTGCTCGGCCTGCTGCTGCTGCTCAAGCGCCACGGCGCCCGCGGCCCGAACCTCGTCGTCGTGCCCGCGTCGCTCGTCGGCAACTGGCGGGCGGAGGCGGCGCGGTTCGCCCCGAGCTTGCGGGTCTTCGTCGCGCACCCCTCCGAGTGCGCGGCGTCCGATCTCGGCGACGCTGCGCCAGAGTCGACGAAGGACGCGGACGTGGTGATCACGACCTACGGCACCGTGCTCCGCTGCGCGTGGATCCAGCGGCATCGCTTCGGCGTCGTCGCGCTCGACGAGGCGCAGGCCATCAAGAACCCCGACGCGCGGCAGACGCGCGCGGTGAAGGCGCTCGACAGCACGACGCGCCTCGCGCTGACGGGGACGCCGATCGAGAACCGCCTGACCGATCTGTGGTCCATCTTCGACTTCCTGTGTCCTGGCCTGCTCGGCTCCGCCAAGCAGTTCCGCGAGTTCGAAAAGCGGCTCGGCAAGAGCGGGCGCGGTCACGCGCCGCTCCGCACTCTCGTCCGGCCGTACTTCCTGCGCCGCATGAAGACCGACCGATCGATCGTCGTCGACCTCCCCGACAAGATCGAGGTGACCGCGTACTGCGGCCTCGTGAAGGCGCAGGCGGCCCTCTACGCGCGCGCGGTCGAGGAGCTCGCCGATTCGCTCCGATCGGCGAAGGGCATGCAGCGGCGCGGCCTCGTGCTCGCGTTCCTCGTGCGCTTCAAGCAGATCTGCAACCACCCGTCGCAGTGGCTCGGCGACGGCGCGTACGGCGACGACGACAGCGGCAAGCTCTCGCGGCTGCGCGAGCTCTGCGAGCCGATCGCGGCGCGGCAGGAGCGCGCGCTCGTGTTCACGCAGTTCCGCGAGATGACGGCGCCGCTCGCGCGCTCCCTCGCGAGGATCTTCGGACGAGAGGGCCTCGTGTTGACCGGAGAGACGCCCGTGAAGGAGCGCGCGAAGCGCGTCGCGGAGTTCTCGGCCGAGGACGGCCCGCCGTTCTTCGTGCTGTCGCTCAAGGCCGGCGGCACGGGCCTGAACCTCACGCGCGCCTCACACGTGATCCATTTCGATCGGTGGTGGAACCCCGCCGTCGAGGATCAGGCGACGGACCGCGCGTTCCGGCTCGGCCAGCAGAAGAACGTCCTCGTCCACAAGTTCGTGTGTCGCGGCACGATCGAGGAGCGCATCGACGCGATGATCGCCGGCAAGCGCAGCCTCTCGGCCGACATCCTCGCGGGCGGGGCCGAGGCCGCGCTGACGGAGATGAGCAACGCCGAGCTGCTCGAGGTCGTCTCGCTCGACCTTCGCGCCGCGCTCGAAGCCGTGTAAGCCGTCGCTTCGCCGAGCGCATCGATGGCATCGAAGGGTCGAAATCGCGGGTGGGGCTTCGAGGACCGCTTCCACGTCTACGCGCCGCGCACGACGGCAGGGGATCGGCTCGCGCTCGCGCGCAAGAGCGTCGCCGCACACGGGCGCGGCCGCGCGCTCGACCCCGTGCCGAGGGCGCCGCGCGCGCGCATCGCCGAGACGTTCTGGGGCAAGGCCTGGTGCGAGAACCTCGAGCGCTACAGCGACTACTCGAACCGGCTGCCGCGCGGGCGCAGCTACGTGCGGAGCGGCTCGGTCATCGACCTGCGGATCGAGCCGGGCGAGGTGCGCGCGCTCGTCCAGGGCTCGAGCCTCTACGAGGTGACGGTCTCGATCGACGCCGTCGAGGAGGCGCGGTGGCGCGCGCTCGTCGAGGCGTGCGCCGGCGGCATCGAGTCGGTCATCGAGCTGCTCTCGGGGCGCCTGTCCGACGCGGTGATGGCGGCGATGACGCGCGCCGGAACCGGCCTCTTCCCAGAGCCGGCGCGCGTCCGTATGAAGTGCTCGTGCCCCGACTGGGCGACGATGTGCAAGCACGTCGCCGCGGTGCTCTACGGCGTCGGCGCGCGGCTCGATCGCAGCCCCGAGCTGCTCTTCCACCTGCGCCGCGCCAAGCCCGAGGATCTCGTCGCGCGCGCGACGACGGCGACCGTCGCGCGCGCGGCCGGCGATGGACCGCGCAAGAAGCTCGGCGCCGCGCTCGATCTCGGCGACGTCTTCGGCATCGACCTCGAGGCGCCCGCGCGCCCTGCTTCGCCGAAGGAGGTCGTCGTCGCTGCGCCCACGGTCCCGGCGCGCGCACCGAAGGCGAAGGCGAAGGCGAAGACGACGGCCAGCGCCCCGGACGCGAAGTCCACGACGCCCAACGCCAAGGTGAAGACGAGCGCGCCGCCGCCGCCCTCGAAGACGGTGAGGGCCCCGAGGACGGCGCAGGGAACCATCATCACGCGTGCGCAGCTGCTCAAGCTCGGCGTCACGACGTCGATGGTTCGTCGCTGGCTCGAGGAGGGCCACCTCCGCCGAACGCCGATCAGCGGGATGTACGAGCGAATGCCCGGCGCCGAGGAGGCGATCGTCGCCTACCTCGCGTGGTCGGGCCGCGCGTAGAAATCACGCGAACGGCGTGCGGATCCGTCGCGCCAGCGCGCCGATCGGGCGACGATCCCGCGGTGCTGCCGACCCTCATCACCATCCCGATCAGCCACTACGGCGAGCGCGCGCGGTGGGCGCTCGATCACGCCGCGATCGACTACGACGAGGAGCACCACGTGCAGGTGTTCTCGTGGCTCGCCGCGTACCGGAAGGCTGGGCGCAAGTTCCTGCCCGTGCTCGTGACCGAAGCGGGCGTGCTCGACGACTCGGCCGCGATCGTGCGCTACGCGTCCGAGCGCGCCGCGATCCCGCTGTACCCCGACGACGCGGGCGCGCGCGACGAGGTGCTCGCGTGGGAAGCGCGCTTCGCGGGGGCGTACGGCGTCGAGACGCGGCGCGTCTGCTACGAGTGGACCCTGCGCGCCGGCGGCGACATCTTCACGTACAACGCCGGCGCGGCGCCCGGGTTCGAAGTCGCCGCGCTCGGCGGGATGCAGCCGGTCGCGCGCGTGTTCATGCGCCGGTACATGGACGCCTCGCCCGAGGCGGCGGCGCGCGGGCGCGAGGTCACGCGCGAGACGATGGACGCCGTCGCGCAGGTCCTCGCGGACGGTCGTCGCTATCTCACTGGCGACCGATTCACGGCGGCGGACCTCACGTTCGCGGCGATGAGCGCACCCGCGCTGCTGCCCGCCGAGTATGGCGTGCCGCTGCCGCCGCTCGACGCCGTGCCGACGACGCAGCGGCGGCGATCCGCGAGCTCCGCGCGCACCCAGCGGGGCAGTTCGCGCTGCGGCTCTACCGCGAGCGGCCGGCGCCGCGAGGGCGCACGAAGCGCGAGCTCCGCGCGCCCCGACCGACCGCGACGTGAGCGAACTCGCGCGCGCGCTTTCGGTTGACGGTCCCTGCGCGCCTTGCGATGCACGTCGTCATGGGGGCGAGCGACGGGCCGGTGCTCGTGACGGGCATCTGCGGGCGCCTCGGCAAGCGGCTCGCGCGGCGGCTTCATCGCGAGCGCGCCGTCGTCGGCGTGGACCGGCGGCCGTTCGAGGGCAAGCCGAAGGACATCGTCCACTACGAGGTCGATCTCCGCCGCAAGAAGACGCAGGACATCTTTCGCCAGGTGCGGCCGTCGTGCGTCGTGCACCTCGGCGTGCTCCACGACCCGCGCGTGAGCCAGGCGGAGCACCACACGTGGAACGTCGCGGGCTTTCAGCGCCTGCTCGAGTTCGTCGCGCAGTACGACGTGCCGAAGCTCGTCGTCCTCTCGAGCGCGAACGTCTACGGGCCGCGGCC
>DASYCF010000002.1:0-9146 GCA_036500365.1 Byssovorax sp. | reverse complement strand
GCCGCGGCGGCGGCGCGCGCGCACGCGGGCTCGATGGCGTGATGGGCGATCGCACCGCGACGCGGCAGCGCGGGCGCTTCGGCGTCGACGGCGGCGCGTCGGGAGCTTCTGCGCCGCGCAAGCGCCTCGACGCGCGCAAGGTCGCCCGCGCGACGCAGCTCGGCGAGCGCTCGACGTCGCCTGCGTCCCCCTCCGGCGCCGACGTCGACGCGCTCGGCCCCGACTCGATCGCGGCCGCCGGCGCGATGCGCGCCGCGTTCGTCGGCTCGTCGCCCGGCCTGGGCGCGCTCGGCCTGCACGGCACCGGCGAGGGCGGCGGCGGCCGCGTCGACGCGATCGGCCTCGGCGACGATGGTCCGCTCGGCCACACGCCAGGCGACGTCGGCGCGGGCTCGGGTGGCGACGGCACGCCCTCCGGTCTCAGCGTGGGCGGCGGCTGGGGCGGCAGCTGGGGCTCGAGCTGGGACGTCGGCATCGGCACCATCGGCCACCGCGTCCGCGCCCCCACGGTCAACGGCGCGAGCGCGTCGGTCCGCGCCGACGATCAGCTCCCGCCCGGCGTCATCCAGCGCATCGTCCGCGCGAACTTCGGCCGCTTCCGCGCCTGCTACGAGGAGGGGCTGCGCCGCAACCCCACGCTCACCGGGCGCGTCGTCGCGAGCTTCATCGTCGGCGCGAACGGCCGCGTGTCGCGCACCGGCGACGGCGGCTCCACGCTCGCCGACGCGGCCGTCTCACGCTGCGTCGTCGCGGCCTTCGGTGGCCTCGAGTTCCCGCGCGAGGCAGGCGGCGGCGACGTGAGCGTCACGTATCCCATCGTCCTCGAGCCGCGCTGACGGCCGCGAATCGGTAGCCATTCGAATTCGACTCCGTGTACGCTTTTCTTCGTCTCGACCGTGGGTCGGGCCGCGAGGTTCGGGCCGAGACGGGGCAGGCAGACACAGGAGTCAAGGGGTATGAAAGCATTCAACGTGGCAGCCGCGCTCGGGCTGGCGGTGGCGTGTCTCGGTGGGTCGGCCCACGCCGACAGGACCTCGGTCATCAAGCTGAACAACAAGGAGTCGCGCCCGGTCACCATCGAGTTCCGCATCGGCATGTCGAAGCTCTGTGACCAGAACAAGGCCTACGTTCAGACGATCCCGCCGAAGGACACGTTCATCGTCAAGATCCGCGACGAGAGCACGATCTGCATGCGCGTGCAGGGGACCGCCCACTGGACGGTCCGTCCCCTCGCGAAGGGCCAAGACTACAGCTTCGACGTCACCTGAGGCCGGCGGCTCAGCGGCGGCCGAGGACGCGATCGCACACGCCGCGGAGTTGCCTCAGCACGTCGGGCAAGACCTGCACGCTGAGCTGCTCGAGCTTGCCCGCCTCGCGGTAGTGGAGCGTCAGCGTCACGACGGGCAAGCGCAGGCCGACGACGCGGTCGCTCGAGCCCAGCGTGTCGACGCGCCACTGCACGCGCTCGAGGAGGCGGCCGTGGTCGGCGACGGTGCGCTGCGCGAGCTCGGCGCGGACGCGGGCCTTCGCGCGGTCGTAGCCGGGGAGCAGCGCGTCGGCGAGGGCGCGCGCGCCGCCGGCGAGCGCGACCAGATCGGCTTCGAAGCGCGCCGCGTCGAGGTCGAGCGCCGCCGCAGCGCGCAGCGCGACGCGCCCCGCGCGGACCGCCCGCGCGACCGTCGTCCCATCGACGCCGTGCGCCTCTCCGAAGCGCTTCACGATCGCCTCGACCGCGCGCGGCACGGGCTCCGCCAGGCTCGGGCCGAGCACGTCCCAGATCCGCGCGCGCGCCGCGTCGGGCAGCGCGGCGAAGCGCGCGGCGTCGTCGACGAGATCGCGGCCGGGCCGCTGCCCGCCGAGGAGCGCGAGACCTTCGTCGCCGTCGCCGACCTTGGGCGCGTCGGCCGCGCTCGCGTCGGCGGTCATCCGCGGGCGAACGCGTCGCGCATCTCGATCAAGATGCCCGACGCCGTCTTCACGCGGTGCTTGTGCGGATCCGAGCTCACGACCGGGTTCGGCGTGACGGGGTTGTGCACGGCGCCCACGACGAGCGGCCGATCCGGGTCGCCGTCGACGAAGACGACGAGCACCTCGATGCCGGCCTTGAGCGGCAGGTGCGTGCCGTAGTTCGGCCCGGCGTGCTGCTGGATCATGCGCACCGCGTGCGACGACTTCTGGCGCTCGCCGAGCGGCGACGTGTCGAAGTAGAAGCGGATCGTGTATCGGCCCCAGTCGTCGATGTCGGCGACGCTGCCGAGCGTGCCGTCGGCCTTCGGCTCCACGAGCGCGGTCACGACGCCGTGGATCTTGGGACGTGGCGTCGTGCGCGGCGGCCGATAGCGCGTCGAGGCGTCGACCGCGCGGAACGTGTTCTTGTAGTGCTCGACCTGCTTGCCGCCGAACGTGCCGACGACCTGCACGAGGCGGTGCTCCACCTCGACGACGAGCAGCGCCTGATCACCGGGCAGCCGCGGGTGGCCCTCGAGGACGAACGTCGCGCCCGCGGCGAGCTCCGTCCGATCGCTCTCGCCCACGAAGTACCGGCACGCGGCCTCGCGCTCCTCGGCCCGCGCCTTCGCGAGCGCGGCGCTCTCGGCCGGCGTCTTCACGTGCGCGCCGTACTCGACGACGCCGCCCGCGTACGCGCCGTGCACCTCGTCGGTCGACGTGAGATCGACCCGCGGGAGGCGGTAGTTGTAGTCCTGTACCACCCACATCGCGGGCATGATCTCGCGCTTCTTCTCGAGCGCGAACACGCCCGTCGCCTCGCCGCGCGGCCGGAACGGGAGCCGCTCGGCGCCGGGCGCCGGGCGGAACGCGCTCGGCGAGTCGCCGAGGACGAGCACGTCCTTTCCGTCGCGCGTCTCGAAGAAGAAGCTCACGCCGAGGTGCTCGGTGAGGCGCGAGACGAACGCGACGTCCGTCTCCTTGTACTCGACGACGAAGTCGCGCGCGGCGTACGCGTCGGAGAGGCGCGCCTCGACGTCGGTCGCGCCGAGGTCCACGAGCGCGAGCTTCTGCTTCACGATGTCGGGCACGCTGAGACCGAGGAAGACCTCCTGCGTCTCGACCATCGCGAGGCGGTGCGCGCGCGGCCGGATCGAGAGGCGGTACGTGCGGTGCGCGGGCTCGGAGTCGAGCTCGTCGGTGATCGCGGCGACCATGCCGTGCACGCGCCGCGCCTCGACGCCGGCGAGCTCGAACACGACGTCGACCTCGGCGCCGAGCGCGCGATCAGCGTCGAAGTCGCTCGGATCGATCGCGATCAGCGTGACTTCGAAGGCGAACAGCCTCGAGATCGCCTCGCGGCCGACGAGCTCGTGGATCTGGGTGCCCGCGCACGAGAACGCCTCGGACTCGAGGCGGGCGACGACGTGTTCGGTCGGCATGCGCCCGAGCAGACCGCCGCGCGAAAGGCCCGTCAAGCGCGGCGCGCCGCGCCGCGAGCTAGGTGCGCTCGATGCCGGGCACCATCACGGCGCGCGCTCGAGGTCGCTTCGAGATCACAGGTGGTCGGGGTACTCGCCGAGCGGCTTCTTGCGCGGCAGGTCCTCGCTCGGCACGTCGTCGTGCGGCTCCTCGTCCGGCGGCGCGGCGACGAGCTCCTCTTGAGACTGGCCCGTGGGCGTGAGGCGCCGCGGCGGCGGCCACTGCGACACGTAGCGCGGCGACTCACCGGGGCCGGACGCGTCGATCCACGACGTCGATCCCGTCTTCACGTTGCGCACGTCGACGTGCACGAACGAGCTGTTCGGGTAGTAGCCGCAGCCGGTGTCCTTCAGCGTCTTGCAGAACGCGACGAGCTCCTCGTTCGACACGCCCGTGAGGCGCACGTCGACGGCGCGGCCGGTCTGGTGGAGAGAGCCCTTGCTCTGCGGCCGGTAGCCGCTCACGAACGAGAAGCTCTTGCCGGGGAAGTGCTTCGCGATCGCCTCGAGCCGCACGAGCAGGCCGGGGTCGAGCAGCCGCACGCCGGGGGCGATCTCGCCCTTCGTGTTCGCCTTCGGCGAGGCCGACGACGACGCGTGCGGCAGGTGAGCCGGCTTCGCGGCGCCCCAGGGCCGCACGAGGACGCTGAGCTTCTCCCGCGCGGCCGCGAGCGGCTTGCCCTTGCAGTCGGTGAGCGCGAGCGTCTCGGCCTCGAGGCCGCCGCGATCGACGTGCACGCGCGGCGCGGCGCAGGGCTTCGCCTCCTCGACCCTCACGGCGCCCTTGCGGCGACCGCCGTTGGTCGCGGGCGTACGCGCGGCGACCATCTTCGGCTTCGCCTTCGGCGGGCTCGCCTCGGCGACGGCGCCGTCGACGCGCAGCACCTGCGTGGTGGAGGTGACCTTCGGCTCGTGCTTCGCGACGCGGATCTCGGGCTCGCGCTCGATCGCGGGGGCCAGCCTCGCGTGGCCGTGCTCGACGAGCTTCCCCGGCTCGAGCTTCGCGATCGCGTGCGCCTCGGGCTCCGCCTTCGTCACCACGTGGCGCTTCTCGTCGACCTTCGCGCCGGGCGCGGCCGCGGCGAACCGCGCGTGCGTGACGGCGTGCCGCGGCGACTCGAGCTCGGCTTCGACGCGCGTGTGCTTGGCGTCGACCTTCGCGCTCGCCTTCAAGGCGACCTTCTCGTCGACGTGCGCCTTCACGGCGACCTTCTCGTCGACGTGCGCCTTGACGACCTTCTCGTCGACGTGCGCCTTGACGGCGACCTTCTCGTCGACGGCGTGGGCGTGGACCTTCGCCGCGGCGTGCGTCTTTTCGTGGACCTTCGCCGGCTCCAGCTCGACCTTCACGTCGGCCTTCTTCGGCTTGACGGCGGCCTTCACGACGAGCTTCGCGGGCTTCGGCCTCTCGTCCTTCTTGAGGGTCTTGTCGGGCTTCGACTCCTCGATCGACTCGCCGTCGTGGGGCGCCGCGAGGGCGACGCCGCCGCTCACCGTCGCGAGCACGGCCGCCATCGCCGAGAGCAGCGCGGGGCGGAAGGCGCGGGCGCGCGGGCTCGAGCTCGCGGCGGCTGCGCTGGGATCGTTCGACGGGCGGGTGCTTCGGCTGTGCATGGAGAAGAGCCTCCGCGCCGGCTCGCTGCGGGCCGGCGTGAGTTGGTCTGCGACGCGCGCGGCCGGAGCCGGCGCCCTACCGTCGCCGCGGGCGCAGGCACGCCCGCGGCGAGAAGCTATCGAAAGACGACGCGGCCTCGCCCCCGCCCGAGCGGGAAACGCGACCAGATTCCGCGTCCTAGGTGTCACGAAGCCGCGCGCCGGGCCCAATTTGTGATCGCTCGCGGCGCGGGCGCGCCCCGATCTTTTCGAGCGCGCGCGCCCAGCCGGACGGAGAAATTGGCGGATCGTCTGCGCCGGCCGTGTTAATCGTCGACTACGCGCGGCGACGCGGCCCCCGGCTCGAACGGCTGGGAGCGCTGCCAGGAGCCCGCGCACGGAGGCCGCTCGGCGGCCCGAGGTGCGACGCATGAAGCGGATGCGCAAGGACGCGACGAAGGTCTGGCACAACCCCGAGATCGCGTCGTACACGCGCCGCGGCGAGCGCGTCGCGCCCGAGCCGGCGCCTGCGCCCGCGCGGAGCGACGACGCGGCGGCGGCCGGCCGTGAGCGCGGCCGCGCCAGCCCGAACCGCGCCGCGCTCGAGGCCCTCTTCGCGCCGAAGGTCGAGGGCGAGGCGCGCAAGCCTGGCCGCATCGTCGCCGCGCAGAAGCCGGGCGCCGATCCGCGCGTCGCCGAGCAGAAGCGCCTGCTCGCGAAGCTCCTCCACGCCGAGGGCCGCCCCGCCGTGTCGAAGGCCGCGACCGAGTACGTGAAGGCGGGCTTCGCGTTCCCCGTCGAGCAGGACGTCTTCCTGCAGCTCCTCGAGCACGCGAGCGAGGATCAGGTCCGCGAGGCCGTCCTCGCGCTCGGCGGCATCCTCGAGACCGAGGCGCCGAAGCGCCGCGCCATGCTCGAGTCGCGCCTCCGCCGCATCGAGCAGTTCGCCGACGAGGCCGACACGCGCGCCGCGGCCGAGGCGCTCCGTCGCCGCGTCGCCGCCAAGGCGAGCTCGTGACCGCACCGGCCAGCGGCCGCGAGTTCGAAGCGGCGCTGGCTCGCCTCGTCGACGGCCACGTACGCCGCGCCGACAACGAGCGCTGCGTCGCGTGCGAGCGCTGCGAGCGCTGCTCCGACTGCACCTTCTGCAAGAGCGGGAAATCCCTCGCGCGCTGCCACTACTGCGTCGACTGCGAGCGCTCGCGCGACTCGACGCACTGCCGCGCGTCGAAGGACCTCGCCGGCTGCACGCACTGCGTGGCGTGCGAGCGCTGCTCGAGCTCGAGCTACCTCGTCCGCTCCTTCGACATGACGGGCTGCACCTACTGCTTCGGCTGCGTCGGCCTCGTGAAGAAGGACTTCCACGTGCTCAACGTGCCCTACGAGCGCGCCGCGTACTTCGCGCTCACGTCGAAGCTCGCGCGCGACCTCGGCCTCGGCTGAGCGTGCGCGCCGTCGTGCAGCGGGCGCGGTCGGCGCGCGTCGAGGTCGCCGGCCAGATCACGGGCGCGATCGAGCGCGGCCTCGTCGCCTTCGTCGCGGCGGGCAAGGACGACGTCGACGCGGACGTCGCGTACCTGGCCGCCAAGGTCACCGCGCTCCGCGTGTTCTCCGACGACACGGGCCGCATGTCGCGCGCGCTCGCCGACGTCGGCGGCGGTCTGCTCGTCGTGTCTCAGTTCACGCTGTACGGCGACGTACGGCGCGGCAACCGCCCCGGCTTCGACGCCGCGATGGAGCCCGCGCGCGCCGAACAGCTCTACGAGGCGTTCCTCGCGGAGGCGCGCCGCAAGGTCACGCGCGTCGAGACCGGCCGCTTCCGCGCCGACATGCGGGTCTTCGTCGAGAACGACGGCCCCGTCACGATCCTCTTGGATTCGAGGCGCCAGTTCTGACGCGCCTTTTCGGGAGCCCGGAGAGAACGGCGTGGCGGCGCATCGCGCGCGGTCGTAGATCTCGGCGCATGATGAAGTCCTCTCGCACCCTGCTCGCGCTCGGCGCGGTCGCGCTCCTCGGCTACGGCGGCCTCCGTGCGGTCCGCGGCGGCGGCGATCACGACGTCGCGGCGGATCCCGGGCTCCTCGAGAACCGCGCGTGGTTCGAGCGCGCGCCCGAGAAGGCGACCGAGCCCGTGCACGTCTTCTTCGCGATGTCGCAGCAGGCGAGCGGCCTCTTCTACGAGGGCTCTGCCTGGGCCGGCCGCTTCGAGCGCTTCGAGTACGAGCGGAGCGGCAACGAGGTGCGCCTCGTCTTCCCGCAGTCGAGCAAGAAGGCGCGCTTCAAGTACAAGGTCACGAGCTGCCACGACAAGGACGGCTTCGACCTCTGCCTCGACGTCGAGGCGAACCCGTGGGGCGGACCGAAGCGCTACTACGGCGCGTCCGAGCAGAGCTCGCTCCCGTCGGGCGCGCGCGAGCTCGGCGCCGCGATCGCGGCGGCTCCTTCCCCGCACGCCGTGAACGCCGCCGACCCACGCTGAGGCGCGACGGACCCGTGGCGCTCGATCGCGACGACTCCGCTGGCGCGAGTCGTCATCCCGACGGCTCGGCTTCCGCGGGTCGTGATCGCCCGAAGGTCGACGCGGGCGAGTCGAGCTTCGCCGCGCTCGTCGTAGATGACGACGCGGGCGTGCGCCAGTCGCTGCGGCTCTGCCTCGAGGCCGACGGCGGCCGCGTCCTCGGCGTCGCGACCGCGAGCGGCGCGCTCGAGGCGCTCGAGCGCGCGCCGTTCGATCTCGTGCTGCTCGACCTCTGGCTCGGCGCCGAGTCCGGCCTCGCCCTCCTTCCGCAGATCCTCCGGCGGAGGCCCGACGCAGCCGTCGTCGTGATCACGGCGTTCGCCACGATCGAGACCGCGGTGCAGGCGGTGAAGCTCGGCGCCGTCGACTATCTGCCGAAGCCGTTCACGCCCGATCAGGTGCGCCTCGCCGCGCGCCGCGTCGTCGCCGCGCGCGGCCTCGAGCGGCGCGTGACCGAGCTCGAGGAGCGCCTCGGCGAGACCGAGGTCGACGGCTTCTTCGACTCGTCGAACTCGGTCTTCCGCGCGTTCCTGCAGACCGCCACGCGCGCCGCCGCGAGCGACTGCGTCGTGCTCCTGCGCGGCGAGAGCGGCACGGGCAAGAACGTGTTCGCGCGCTGGATCCGCGCGAACAGCGCGCGGCGCCGCGGCCCCTTCGTGACGGTGAACTGCCCGTCGCTCTCGACCGACCTGATGACGAGCGCGCTCTTCGGCCATCGCCGCGGCGCGTTCACGCACGCCGTCGCCGACGCCGTGGGCAAGGTTCAGGACGCCGAGGGCGGCACGCTGTTCCTCGACGAGATCGGCGACATGAGCCTCGACGCGCAGGCGCGCCTGCTGCGCTTCTTGAGCGACCGATCGTACGAGCGGCTCGGCGAGACCAAGGAGCGCACCGCCGACGTGCGGCTCGTCGCGGCGACGAATCGGCCGCTCGAGGCCGAGGTGCGCGCGGGCCGCTTCCGCGAGGATCTGCTCTTCCGGCTGAACGTCGTCACGCTCGCGCTCCCGCCGCTGCGCGAGCGCCCGGAGGACATCGTCGCGCTCGCGCGCCACTACCTCGCGTGGGCGGCGCGGCAGACCGGCCGCACCGGGCTCTCGTTCGCGGAAGAGACGGAGCGCGCGCTCGCGGCGCACGACTGGCCGGGGAACCTGCGCGGCCTGCGAAACGCGGTGGAGCGCGCGGCGATCCTCGCGTCGAGCGACCGCCTCACGCCGGCCGCTTTCGGGCTCGAGACGCCGCCGAGCTCCGGCCACGGCGTGGTCGCGCTCGGCGCCGACGTGCCGCTCGACGTCCTCGAGCGCGAGCACATCGCCCGCATCATCGCGCGCGCCGCGTCCCTCGAGGCGGCCGCGCGCACGCTCGGCATCGACGCGACCACGCTCCAGCGCAAGCGCAAGCGCTACGGGCTCGCGTGACGCCGCCGCCTTCGCGCCGGCTCGGGCTGCGCGCGCGCTTCCTCGCGGCGGGCGCGACGCTCGTGCTCGCGACGATCGCGTCGGGCGTCTGGAGCGCCTTCGCGTTCGCGCGGCTCGCGCGCGTCGTCGACAGCACCCTCACCGACACCGACCGCACGACCGCGGCGACGGCGACGCTCACGAACGCGCTCG
>DASYCF010000001.1:0-1765 GCA_036500365.1 Byssovorax sp. | reverse complement strand
TCGAACGGGACGCTCGTCGGCCGCGTGATCTGGATCGTCGCCTCACGCACGCTCGTGCGCTCCGGCATGAGGTCGGGCGTGTCGAGGACCAGCTGCCCGGTCTCGCTCGGGAGGACGTAGCCGTCGACGATCTGCTCGATGTAGTCGCCGCTCTCGAGCTGCGACAGATCGCTCGCCTGCTGCGCGTTCGACGCGGGATCCGGCTCCAGCACGCGGCCGTCTCGCTTGTGGATGCGCCGGCGCTGCACGCGCGGCGAGCCGCGGCCGTCGATGATCGGCGCCGAGTTGCCCTGCTGGTTCGCGACGTCGGTCGTGCCCGAGACGCGCCGGAGGTCGTACGTGACGTAGTGCACGAGGCCGGTCGCCTGGATGACGTAGCGCTCCTCGTGCTTGAGCACGGCGGTCGCCGCGCCGGGGAGGAACGCGGACTTGAGATCGGCCGTGACGAGGCGCTTGCCCTCGGCCTCGAGCGCGGGCGTCGGATCGTCGGCGACGCCGAGGACGCGCTCGACGGCCTGCACCGAGAACGGCGCGTCGCGCGCGGTGAGCTCGTCCCGCGCGACGCGGCGGCGCACGCTCGCGGCGTCGCCACGACCCGCCGCGAGGGCGACCGCCTCGTAGAGTCGCCGCTCGCCGGGTCGCACCGTGTCGTAGAGGGCGAGCGCCGCGCGGAGATCGCCGCCCGCGACGAGCAGGCCCATCTCGGCCTCCTTGAGCCCGTCGGGCGCGCCGCGGAGGCGCCGCAGCCGGTCGAGCTCGACGCGCGCGCCGGCGTAGTCGCCAGCGGCCTTGCGCGCCTCGAAGCAGTCCGTGTCGGCGCGTCGCAGGCCGCCGGAGCACGCGATGCGCACCTGATCGGCGCCGGCGCGCGATCGCACGCGCGCGTCGAGCACCGCGAGCATCGCGGAGCCGCCCGACAGCTCGGCGGCGTCGGCGTACGTGGACTCGACGACGTCCGTCATGCCGAGCCGCTTCGCGAGGAGCGTCTCGTACGACAGGACCATGCGCTCGGGCGGCATCGGCTTGCCGTCGATTTGGGCGCTCGCGAGCTCGCGCAGCGCGTCGGCGAGGCCGTCGCCCTGGCCCTTCCTGCGCTCGGTCGCGCGCGCGTGGTTGATGCGCGCCTCCCAGCTCGTCGGCCACGCCTTGAGCGCGTGGTCGGTGGCCGTGCGCATGCGCTCGATCGCCTTGTTCTCGGGCACGTCCTCGGCCGCCTCGAGGGCGCGCGCGTAGACGATCTCGAGCGCGGGAGATCGAGCCGACGCGTCGCCTGCGCGCGGCTCGAGGAGGTGCTCGGCGGCGCGCGCGTCGCCGGTCGCGTCGAGCCCGGCCGCCGCGAGGGCGAGCTCGTCGGGCGTGTCGGCGGCCGGCGCCATCACGAGCTGCAGGGCCTTGCCGCCGGCGGCGCGCGCGACGTCGCCCGGGCGCGGCGCGTGCGCGGTGAGCGTGCGCCCGTCGTCGCCGAACGCGTCGAGCTCGAGCAGCGGACCCTCGCCGCGCTGCGCGAACCGGACGACGGCGCGCACGCGGCCCTCGGGCACGTCGACCGAGCCGTACCGCGTGACGGGGTGGCCGCCCGCGTCGAACGGGCGCGTGATCGTGCGCGCGCCGCCGACCTCGAGCACGGCCGCGGCCGACGTCGTGAGGGCGAAGTGCGCCCGCTGCGCGCGCGGGTTCTCGAAGTCGATGACGACGGCGCGCAGGCCGTCGATGTACGTCGGCGCCGTGGTGTCGAGCTGGCACTGATCGGCGCGCGTGACGACGG